>DAOVYS010000252.1 GCA_030635485.1 Pseudomonadota bacterium
GGTGCAAAACAAGACAGTCCTCAATGTTTACAAGGCATATTACGATTGCCTTCGGGTACGGAAACTGAAGGATGTGGCATCCATGTCCGTATACCGTCTCAAATCCCATGTAAAGGACGCAAAAGCGTTTTATGATGCAGGGCTCATCCCTAAGAACGACCTTCTTTCCAGCGAACTGGAGCTGGCTCAAGGCCGTCAGGATCTGCTTCAGTGCCAAAATGCCACCCTGCTCGCATTTTCAGTATTAAACGTGATGATGAAGAGACCGGTGGACGCCCCTCTTGTTATTGGTGATATTACGACCTGTGAAAAACGGGAAATAGAATGGAGTGATGTTTGCAACAGGGCCGGAGAGTCGCGCCCTGAAATTTTACAGGCTGACAATGGTGTTCTTCTGGCTGAAAAGGCTGTTATCCTTGCCAGGGCCGCATATCTGCCCACAATTTCCATCTCCGCGACCTATCAGAAGGAAAGGGAGAGTCCGGTAAGCATTGTTTTTATGCCGAGTTCAACGGAAACCAGGTCTATACAGGCGGTCGCTGAATGGCGATTCTGGTCCTGGGGACAGAGCAGAGATAAGGTCTTTGGGGCAAAACGGGAGATTGCCAAGGCAAGAGAAACCGCCTTGGAGATATCTGAAGGGATTATCCTGGAAGTTCGCCAGGCCTTTTTAAATGAACTTGAGGCGTGGGAAAATATAAAGGTGACAAAAAAGGCAATTGAACAGGCCAAAGAAAATTATCGCATCACAGAGGCCCGGTATCAGGCCCAGCTCGACACATCCACCCAGGTCCTTGATGCGCCCACCCTTTTGGACCGGGCCGAAACCAATTACTATAACGCCCTGTATGACTACAACCTGGCAATCGCAACCCTGGACTGGGCCAGTGGAGATATTGTGAATGACGAATTAGGAATGACGAATTACGAATGACAACCGAAAAATACGCATATATTGAGACATTCGGCTGCCAGATGAATGTGCAGGATTCGGAGACCATGGCACAACTTTTGGCTGATGCTGATTACATGCGGACCGAGAAGATTTCCCAGGCGGATCTGATAGTGGTCAATACCTGCAGTGTAAGAAAAAAGGCAGAGGACAAGGCATACAGTATGCTGGGACGTTTGAGAAAGCTGAAAAAGAAAAAACCTTCGCTTATAATTGCAATGGCAGGTTGTGTCGCCCAGCAGGAGCAAGGAGATCTTTTTAAGCGGATGCCCTATCTTGATATAGTCCTTGGACCTCAGAATATATTCCGTTTGCCGCAGTTAGTTGATAATACAGGCAAAAACGGCAATGGTATACTTGCCACCGGGCTTTCACCCTCTTTTAAGATACCCTTTATCCTGCCTGAGATGGAATCAGACTTGTCTCATTCCAGGTTTGTTACCATCATGCAGGGATGCAACAATTTTTGCACCTACTGCATTGTCCCATATACCAGGGGCCGGGAGATAAGCCGCCCTGTTGATGACATCTTAAACGAGATATCACACCTTGTTGAAAACGGCGTAAAGGAAGTCACCCTGCTAGGTCAGAATGTGAATTCTTATGGAAAGGACTGTAAGAGCGGGAACAATTCTTCCGATGCGCTGACAACGGATTTCCCAGGCCTGCTTCGTTTAGTTGCAAAGATTCCCGGCCTTCTTAGGATCCGTTTTACAACTTCGCACCCAAAGGATCTTTCAGAGGATCTCATGCGCTGTTTTGAAGAGCTTTCTAACCTGTGTCCCCATTTCCATCTTCCTGTGCAGGCCGGATCGAATCGCATCTTAAAACTGATGAACCGGCGATATACCATTGAAACCTATCTGAAAAAGGTGGAAAAGCTGAGGCAGTACCGGCCTGACATTGCGATAACAACGGACATTATTGTAGGATTTCCAGGAGAGACAAGAGAAGATTTTGAGGCCACAATGGATCTTGTGAACAAGGTACGCTATCACGGCGCATTTTCATTTAAGTATTCAAACCGGCCCGGCGTAAAGGCATCCGGATTTAAAGACCAGATTGAAGAAAGGGAAAAAAGTGAACGTCTGACCCAACTGCAGGCCAGACAAAAAGAGATCACCATGGAGAGAAACCGCGAATATGAAGGCAGGCAAATGGCCGTGATGATCGAAAAGGAAAACATGTCCAGCCGCGGACAGTGGCGAGGAAGGACCGAAACAAATCACGTTGCCAATATCGAGGCAAGCGGCCCCTTTAAACCAGGTCAGATCATCCAGGCCCGGATCACGGAGGCCTGTTATCATTCATTGAGAGGAGTAAGTATTTAGGTTAAAGGTAGAAGGTTTTAGGGACAAAATGCGTCTTGGTGCCTCAACCTTCAGCCTTTCACCTTCGACCTTTCACCTTCAGCCTTCTACCTTTAACCTTACAAAAGGCATAAATCATGATCGATCTTCATACCCATTCCATGTTAAGCGACGGCGAACTGGTCCCGGCGGAACATCTGCGCCGAGTGGAAGTGATGGGATACAAGGCCATTGCAATTACAGACCACGCCGATTCATCAAACATCAATTTTATAATTCCGCGTCTGATAATGGCAGCGGAAGATTTGAACCGGTTTTCCAAGACGCGCCTTATCCCAGGTATTGAACTGACACATGTGCCGCCGGGCCTGATTTTTGAACTGATCGAGCAGGCGAGGGAACTCGGAGCCGCACTGGTCGTCATGCACGGTGAGACCGTGGTGGAGCCTGTAGCCCCGGGAACCAATATGGCGGCGCTTGAGGCAGGTGTGGATATACTTGCACATCCCGGTTTTATTACCAGAAAAGAGGCTGAACTTGCCGCGGAAAAAGGAATATTTCTTGAACTTTCAGGAAGAAAGGGACATTCACTCACAAATGGTCATGTGGCAAAGCTTGCAAAAGAGACAGGCGCGCCTATGATAGTAAACTCGGATTCTCATGGCCCAGACGACTTTCTAACCGCCCATATGGCGGAAACCGTGGCTCTTGGCGCGGGATTGGATATATCTGAATACGAAAAAATAAAAAAAGAGGTGAATGCGTTTATAGAAAAAATATAGCCCCATCCAAAAAAAAATTTCTGCGATTTTTCCAAAAAATCACTTTCCTAACCCCTTGATTTCACAGCAATATAAAGCCGGCGGTAAGTACAAGTACTTACCGTTTTGTAAGTACTTGTACTTATTTTCATATTCCCCCTTTTTTGTTATAGTGGTGTTTTCAGCATGGCATTCTGGACTAAAAGGTCAATTTCACATCAAAAGGAGGTGATGCAACCTCATATTTTTTTGTGATTACCATTAATCTTCAGCCTTTTTGCACGTCATTCCCGCGAAAGGCGGGAATCCAGTGTGGTTGGCTCGGACTGCCCTTTACCCATAAGTCAGTGCATGGATAATTTTATTCCCCAAAGGGGAAATGGCGTATAGCCGGTGTGCTTCAGTCACCGGTATGGGGTGCATATAGGGGATCGTCCTGAAGGGACGATGCCTTCACTTGGCCGATCCCCCCTCAAACCGCCGTCCCTTCAGGACTGATATGTTTGGGTTATCCGTTACCGGTGGCTTAAAGCACACCGGCTATACGCCTCCACCCCTATCGGGGTTTTACTAATGAAAAAATA
>DAOVYS010000187.1 GCA_030635485.1 Pseudomonadota bacterium
ATTCTTTTCCCACCAGATCTTTGAACTTATCGAATGCCATGGCCAGTTTCACGACTCCTTTATCCGTATCGGTAATCAGGAGTCCGACGTCTTCCATAGCGCGCACAATTTTCATGCCGGGAAATACCCTTTTCGCAGTCGAACATCCTGCATTGCATGCAAGTACAATGACTGTATCCACCAGGGGATTCAATCGCACTATTCCCATGTAAGGCTGCGGACAGGCCTTGGTTATCAGGAAACCCTCTTTCACGTTGTACCCGTCTCCCCTGAGCCAGAGAGCAACTTCCTTCAATTTTTTTCCGCCGCCTGTTCCAGCTATGCGGACGCAGTTGTTGCAACTGATGATCGCAATTGTATCATCTTTGCTTAATTGATTTGTAATTGACTCGTGGGGAAAAAATTTTGTAAATATCATCTCCGTCACCTCTTCATATATTCTCGATATTTCATTTAGGCAATCAAGTTCTAAGCACACTGCCTGTTGGACAAACCGAATAACAATTACCGCATTTTATGCATTTCTCGATAAGGATCCTGAACGGTTCCCCTTTGCTGCCCTTCTTTTTCGGCACTCCTTCTATGGCGTCGTTCGGGCATTCCTTTTGACACTTTCCGCAAAGGATGCAAGTTTCCGGATCTATAGAATATGTTATTAAAGCCCTGCATCTGAGAGCCGGGCATTTTTTATCCTTTATATGGGCTTCATATTCCGGCCTGAAGTGCCGAATAGTGCTGAGCACGGGATTCGGAGCGGTCTGTCCCAGACCGCATAAAGCCGTCTTTTTTATCATCTCCCCGATTTTTTGGAGTTGCTCTATGTCTTCCTCCCGACCTTCTCCCTCGGTAATCCGGGTGAGGATGCCAAGCATAACTCCGATCCCATCCCTGCACGGCGTGCACTGTCCGCATGACTCTTCCTGGACGAACTCGAGAAAATAAAGTGCCGTATCTACCATACAAGTGCTTTCATCCATCACGACGAGACCGCCGGAACCCATGATGGCTCCCAATTTGGTAAGGCTCTCGTAATCGATCGGCGTATCAAGATGATTTATTGAAATACAGCCTCCCGAAGGCCCACCGCATTGCAAGGCTTTGAATTTACCTCCGTTCGGAACACCTCCACCAATATCATATACTAGCTTTTCTACCGAGGTCCCCATTTCGACTTCAACAAGGCCGTTGTTGGTTATTTTTCCTGCAAGTGAGAATATTTTGGTTCCCTTGCTGGTTTCCGACCCCAGGCCGGAATGCCATTTAGATCCGTTTTGTATAATGAACGGAACAGCCGCGAATGTCTCGACGTTGTTGATTATGGTGGGTTTTCCATACAATCCTGAAATCGCGGGAAACGGAGGCTTTGGCCGGGGAGTCCCGCGCCGGCCTTCCACCGAGTGTATCAGCGCGGTTTCCTCGCCACATACGAAGGCCCCGGCCCCTATCATTACTTCAACATCAAAATTCAGCCCTTTCCCGAAAATATCGTCTCCCAGCAACCCGTACTCACGAGCCTGGTCTATTGCATTTGAAATAAGTTCCACGGCAAGGGGATATTCTGCACGGACGTAAATTATTCCTTTGTTTGCTCCAATAGCATACGAAGCTATTGCCATTCCCTCGAGAATACTTTGAGGATCACCTTCCAATTGAGAGCGGTCCATGAATGCGCCCGGGTCTCCCTCGTCGGCATTGCATATAATGTACTTGGTATCACTCCGGACCTGCCTGCAAAGCTCCCATTTACGCCCCGTGGGAAAGCCTGCGCCACCGCGCCCGCGTAGTCCGGAATCCTTGATTTCATCCAGCGCCTCTTCCGGAGTCATTTCCGACAACGCCTTGGCCAGCGCAGTCCACCCGTTCATGGCTATGTATTCGTCGATTTTGTAAGGGTTTATCGCACCACAGTTTTTTCGCGTTATCCTGCGCTGATCCATGAAAAAATCTATTTCTTTTAAATCCTTCAAAGGACCTTCCCACTCAGGAGAAAAAACGGCAGGCTTTTCGGACGGGCTGGTCTCAGTGATATTTTCAGCGCCCTTTTGGAAATTTGCCAAAAGATATTTATCCAATACCTTTTTGCCTATTATATGCGATTCGATAATTTCCCGGACCGCCTCCGGGGTAACCCCGGCGTATCGGACAACCGGTTTTGTTTTACTTATTATCGTCATAATCGGCTCGCGCTCGCATATACCAAGGCATCCCGCTTCGTCAAGCGTGATATTCAGTTTTTTTTCATCTACTATTTCTTTGAGCGCATTCATTACTTTCCGCGCACCCGAGGCGATGCCGCAAGTTCCCATGTGTACGACAACTTTGGTATCATTTTCTTCATTGCTTCTTATTGCCCCGGCGATGGAGGATTTCTCACTGATTTTTTTAAGATCTTCAATACCCAGTTTTCCCATCAGTTTTTCTCCTCATACTTTTTCGAGTAACGCGCCAATATCTTTTTTATCTTTCCGATCGAAACTCGGCTGTATATCTCGGAGTCGATTTTGATAACAGGCGCAAGAGCGCACGTTCCTATGCACCTGACTGGATGAATGGAGAACTCCCGGTCCGGGGTGGTTTCGCCGCGCCTGATACCGAGTATACGTTCGAGTTTTTCAAGCATCTGCCTGCCGCCGCTGACATAACACGCCGTGCCCTGGCAGGAAATTATTTTGTGCCTGGCCGGAGGCATTGTGCTGAAATAAGAATAAAAAGTGGCTATTCCGTATACCTTGACAGGTGGAATGCCGAGGCCGTCGGCAATACGGAACATTACTTCCCTGGGCAGATAACCGAATATCTCCTGGGCTTTGCTCATGACCCTGATGGTAGCGCCGGTCTTGCCTTTATATTCCTTGATCCGTTCATCCAGTATCTGAAATTTTTCAGCAGGAAATTCTTCGTTTCCGGTTCCCGGCTTCCGAACTGTACCCGTATCCATTTATTACTCCTTTTTTGTCATCATTCAGAGAGGACTTAGCAGACTCCTCCGTTTCGTAAAAAGGGGGTGGTTTTAACTTCGGCCAAACGGTTTCCACCTTTTTATATGGTGGGCAGAGCCCCCCATATAAAAAGTACATCTTTTCAGTATGTTATCCTTTTGAAATTCTGTAGGGTGGGCTTTTTCTGCCCGCCAAATAATAGCCGGACTTAGAACTAAGCCTGATTTTTTCAACTACAATCATTATAGATGAGATGTCAAGTAAATATTACAAATTATGGATATTTCAGATAATGTTAGCGACCGCGTGAAATTGTAGCAAATGTGGCCATATGTAAATGCGGCATTTACCGGCATGTTTTATGCTTCTTATGTTCGATATTCTGCGGTTAAAAAAGAGGACGTAGCGTAGTGGCCAAAGCTGGAACCAGCCTATGGAAATGTTACTCGCCGGTGCGAGAAAGCTGCATCATTATATGAAATATCCAGTATGGCATAAGTTGAGATTCAGAGTGGTAAGGGGGGTCTTTTACTACATTCATTCTTCCACTTTTGTAAAGATAACAAGCATCCGTAGCGCATTTGAAAAGGGCAGTCTCAATTCACGGGTTTCGGTAAGTTGAAAGGGGCTGTGCGGAGTCTCTTTTTCCCATTCCCGTACTTCGTCTTTACCATTGGGTCCTTTCATGCAGATCACCTTTCCCCCGGGTCTGCAGGCGCAGGCGGAAAGCTCCAGAAAATCCGTGATTCGTGTTAATGCTCTACTGGTAATTAATGTGAAACGCTTGTTCTCTTCTTCTGGTTTGTAATTTTTATCCAGCCGTTCAGAGAGAACAGTCACCTTTGAAAGACCAAGGGTCCGAATCACGTGTTTGAGAAATGAGACCCTTTTCAGGCGTGGTTCCATCAGGGTAATATTGAGTTCAGGCAAAGCAGTTCCCAGAACGAGTCCGGGAAAACCGGCGCCCGTACCCACGTCCAACAGGTTTACCGGTTTTTCAGAGTCAAGAATGGTGGGAATAAGGGTCAATGAGTCCAGGAAATGATTTTCAATGATCTTGAGGTCCGGTCCCATGGCAACCAGGTTCATTTTTTGGTTCCATTTTGTCAGTTCCAGGAAATATTGATCCAGCCTGTCGATGGCATTTTCGGCCACCTGCAGCCCCATTAGATCAAGACCTTTGGTCAGTATTCCCTTACTTTTCATCAACTCTGATTGAAACCGACCGTGCATGGGCGGTAAGCCCTTCCATATTTGCTAATTTCAGGATATGTTCAGCATCTTTTATTAGTGCCTGGCGCGTGTAGGAGATAAGGCTTGTTTTTTTTACAAATGTTTCGACACCAAGGGCGGAAGAGAAACGGGCAGTGCCCATGGTCGGCAGAACATGGTTGGGACCGGCGATGTAGTCGCCTGCCGCCTCGGGTGAATGGTTGCCCAGAAAGATTGCGCCCGCATTTCGTATTTCATCCATCCATTTGTCAGGCTCATTGAGCATCAGTTCGAGATGTTCGGCGGCGATCCGGTTTGCAATTGAGATTGATTCTGAAATGTCTTTGCTGATCAGTATCACGCCGCGGTCACGAAGGGCCTTGCCGGCAATCTCGTTTCTG
The DNA here is from genome assembly GCA_030635485.1 of Pseudomonadota bacterium. Taxonomy (GTDB): domain Bacteria; phylum Desulfobacterota; class Desulfobulbia; order Desulfobulbales; family DAOVYS01; genus DAOVYS01. The sequence continues at coordinate 4,553 of DAOVYS010000187.1, forward strand.
CTCAGTGATTCAAGTTGTCTTTCCAACTGCTTCACCACCTGTTCACCAATATCAGGAATAGTTGTTACGAGTATTGCCAGGGCTTGGGGATCATGTTCAGCCTGTGCAAGCATGTCCGCGGCAATAAATGCCGGGTTTGCGGATTCATCCGCAATGATCAGGACCTCGCTTGGACCTGCAATCATATCTATTCGAACACGTCCTGACACCTGTCTCTTGGCCTCGGCCACGTATTGATTTCCAGGCCCGACTATCACGTCTACAGGCTGGATGGTCTTGGTGCCGTAAGCAAGGGCTGCAACAGCCCATGCACTCCCCACCTTATAGATTTCGGTTACGCCTGTTTTTTGGGCTGCGACCAGAAGCGCCGGATTTATCTGTCCGTGTCTGTCCGGCGGAGTTACCATGACCTGCCTTTTGACACCGGCAATAAGCGCGGGAATGGAGTTCATCAGGACGGATGACACAAGCGGTGTGCTTCCTCCCTGCCCGCCGGGCACATACAGGCCTGCCGATTCCACGGGATGAACCAGTCTGCCCGTGATAATCCCGTCATCTCTTGTTATGGTCCAGGACTCTTCTTTTTCTCTTTTGTGAAAGGAGTGAATCCGTTCAAAAGCAGCGTCAAGTGTCCGGATGAAATCAGGATTCACTTGATTGTGAGACTCATCAAGTTCCTGTTCGCTGACTCTCAGCTGTTCAACCGTTAAGTCGGGCGCATCAAATTGTCTGGTATATTTCAGTAAAGCATCATCCCCTTGACTTCTGACCTTGACGAGTATGTCGGAGACCGTTTGCATGCATTTATTGTCCGCAGTCTGGAAACGGTCGCAGAGTCGGCAGAGCAGTTCTTGCCCCTTGGTCGAGGATGTTGTAATTGGTGTAATGATCATATTTTTTCTCTGTAGTTTTGAGCAGTCGGATATCGCCGGCCGTAGCCAAAGGCCTTGGTGGTGACCTTCAGTCCGATTGGGGCCTGTTTCCGTTTGTATTCATTGATTCTGATTCTCGTGACAATGTCTTTTACAACTGATTCCGGAAAGCCGAGGTCTATTATCTCCCGGACACTTAAGTTCTCTTCAAGGTACGCCTTAAGGATCGGGTCCAGCACACTGTATGGCGG
>DAOVYS010000118.1 GCA_030635485.1 Pseudomonadota bacterium
ATGCCTGGGGTTCCCGTAATTTTTTTACCATTGGTGAACGGTTACGAATATGTCGGATATTTTTGAAAGTTTTATGCCTGAGTTGGAACCGGATCGGAACCTGCAGAAGCAGGAATTTGAAGCGTCATTCGCAGACGCTGAAGATACTTCCGAACCTGAGGGGTTTCTCTCATTCGAGACCCTGTGGAAGGCCGGTCCTGAGGATGCAGCCAGCGCCCTGGACCCCATGCAGGCCTTAAGGGATAAACAGGAAGAGGCCGAGCGTGTTTCAGAGGAAATGGTTGCGCGCGCCAGAGATGAAGCGGCAAGTATCGAAAAGGATGCCCGGGAAAAAGGATTTGTCGAGGGAAAGGAAGAAGGTAAGAAAATCGTCCGGGATGAATTTAAAGAAAAATTTGACCAACTTGACACCATGCTTCGTGGAATAGATGGACAGCGTGCAATTTTAAACAAACACTATGAAAAAGATATGCTGTCGCTTGTCAAGGCAATGGTGGACCGGCTTGTAAATCATGAGGTGTCGGTTAATATGAATGTGATTCAGGCATGCTTAAGAAAAACCCTGAATTTTGTGGTTGAAAACACTAAGGTCAAGGTCCTTCTTCATCCCGACGACTTTAACCGTATAAAAGAAGCAAGCCTTGAAAATCCGGAACTGCTTGAAGGGAAGAAGAATATTCAACTTGTTGAAGATCCTGATATCTCGGTTGGAGGTTGCTTTTTAGATACTGAATTCGGCGAAGTGGATGCTACTCTGGAAAGCCGTCGTGAGAATCTGTACAAGGCTGTTGACGAAGCATTCTACGCATCTCTTACCGAGGATACAGATACAACACTGTCGCCTGATCGGGCATGACCGGAAGCGAGAACCATGAGCCGTGAATCTGACAACCTGGGTATTTACAGATTATGAACCTTTCCAGATGCCTTCATGCGGTTGAAAATGCAGACCTGACCTCGGTCTGCGGCCGTGTCAATCAGGTTATCGGGATGGTGATAGAGAGCAATGGTCCTGCTGTCTCTGTGGGCGGCGTCTGTGAAGTGGAAATCTCAGGCGGCACAAGCCGAATCCCGGCTGAAGTGGTCGGGTTTCGTGATAACCGGGTTCTTCTTATGCCTTTGGGCGAGATGCGCGGGGTGGAGCCGGGAAGTCTTGTTCGGATAACAGGCGAGCAGGCTCGGGTGGGGGTGTCTGATTCGCTTCTCGGGAGGATTATTGATGGCTTGGGCAATCCAGTAGACGGTAAGGGGCCTCTTTCGACAAATGAATCTTATCCACTCTACGCAACGCCATTAAACCCTATGGAACGGGACCGAATTCTTGAACCCGTTGACGTGGGTGTTCGGGCTATAAACGGTCTGCTCACCCTTGGCAAGGGCCAGCGTATCGGCATATTGTCCGGATCCGGCGTCGGAAAAAGCGTGCTCATGGGCATGATAGCCAGGCACACGGCCGCTGATGTAAGCGTCATTGCGTTGATCGGTGAGCGTGGTCGCGAATTGAAGGATTTTGTTGAAAGAGATTTAGGTCCGGAAGGATTGGCCAGGTCTGTGGTTGTTGTGGCCACATCGGACCAGCCGCCCCTTGTCCGTATGCGAGGAGCATATCTTGCCACGGCCATTTCCGAATTTTTCCGGGACCGTGATCAAAACGTGGTTTTCATGATGGATTCCATAACCAGGTTTGCCATGTCCAGCCGGGAAGTCGGACTTGCCATCGGTGAACCTCCGACCTCACGGGGCTATACGCCCTCGGTTTTCAGCCAGTTGCCCAAACTCTTGGAGCGGGCCGGCACATGCCATGGCAAAGGCTCCATCACTGGGATCTATACGGTTCTTGTTGAGGGTGACGATATGAACGAACCTATTGCCGATGCAGTGCGCTCAATTGTTGACGGGCACATTGTCTTAAGCAGGGATCTGGCGAGCCGGGGCCATTATCCGGCAATAGAGGTTCTGACAAGTGTGAGCCGATGCATGACGGATGTGGTATCGCCCGAACAGGTTAATCTCGCCCGCCGTTTTCAGGAGACTCTTGCCGTTTACCGCCATTCCGAGGACCTGATCAACATTGGTGCCTATGCAAAGGGGAGCAGCGCCCCAATAGACTATTCGATTCAGATGATAGATAAAATAAACGTATATCTGAGGCAAGAGGTCATGGAAAGGAGTTCAATGGAGGAAAGCTCTGCCGCTCTGGCGGAACTTTTTTCCTGATCAACCTGCTTGCTTCCCTATGGAGTGCTGTAGAACAGTTACGGTTCGGTGTTTTTAGCTATATCCCGGCATCACGCTGAATAGTTACTTTCCTGATACGATTTTTAGAAGTGTGAAAGGTGAAGGGTGAATGGCCTATCATTTCAGACTGGAAACAGTGTTGACATACCGTCGGAACCTGGAGGAGCAGGCCCAGTTGAGATTGGCCGGGGAGCAGATGATCCTGGATAATCATTTCAGACGTCTCGGAGAACTGGAAGAGAGCCGGATAAGAATAGCAGATGAGCTGGAGGAACGGAAAAAGCAGAGGATGACTTTTCCCAGGTTCCGGTTCTACCAGAATTTATTTGAAAATAACGAGAGAGAAGCCAAGCGTCGTAACTCCATGATTGAGTCGCAAAGGCAGATAGTTGAGACGGCCAGGCAAGAACTGGAAGAGAGGATCAGGGACAGAAAGATTATGGAAAACGTGCGTACTCGGGACTACGAGAATTTTCAGAAGGAATCACTCAGGCAAGAGCATAACGAAAGCGACGAGTTAGCACTTTTGCGTTATGGAAGGGTATGAGGTTGTTTTATGATGGACACTGCTGTGGCGAATCATAAGAACAATATGGGAGCCGGATCTGTTTGGCGCAGAGTTCTGCCCGTTCTATTAGGGGTTCTGATTGTGCTTGCCGTTTCCGTGGGTCTTGCCGCGGCTGCCCGGAAAAAGCCTGTCAAGGTGACGCAGAAAGAGATTAATATGGCGGTCTCTCTTCAGGAAAGGGAAGCAGCGGTTACGGCAAAGGAAAAAGAGCTTGAAAAAAAAGAAGCTGAATTCAATGTCATAAAAAAGGAGGTGGATGAAAAGCTTGACCGTCTGACCGCCCTCCAGGAAGAGGTCCAGGCCAAACTTGATGAGTACAGGGTTGTTCAGGAAAAGCCTTTCAAAGACCTGGTAAAGATATACAGCACCATGAGCGCGTCCAAAGTGGCTCCTCTTCTCAACCAGATGGAAGATGCCACCGTGGCAAGAATCCTTGGAGCCATGAAGACGGAGACTGTGAGCAAAATCATACCTAAACTTCCGCCGGATAAGGCTGTAAAGGTCAGTAAAGCACTCGGCCGGATCAAGTAAGCGGTCACATGCTGCGCATCTGCACGTGATCAGTCCAACCGGTAGAGGTAAGCTATAACCGGTCGGACTGATCACGCACATCTGCACCACCTGTGACCGCTTACACGGTTAAGGGGCATGGTCAAAAAAATACAGCTAACAGGTAAAAACTTCTCAGACAAAAAAATCTCCGGAAATTCTTTCCCACTACTTCAGATTCCCACCTGATGTTTACGATTCATATTGACCATTTTCTGGTCTTAAATAATTTTTTTTTCGCACACAGGATCTTCCTGAAGCCTTTATCGTTCAAGCGATTCCGTAACACCATCACAATTTTTTGGCAACCGCACAGAATGTAGTGGCATGCCCATTGCAAATTTAGTCGGTAAACATACCACAGAAACATTTAGAACGGCAAAATTTACATCGACAATATGGGGGAGAAGATCTGTGGATTTTATGATGATGAAACCTGAATTGCCGGGTCAGGCGCTGACAATGCATGCCAAAGTCAGGGTGCCGGAAGCGGAGAGCCCATCCAGATCATTTTCAGAGTATGTGGAACGGAAGATGAATGCGGGCCGAGAAAAAAAGGAATGTCTTTTGGGTGCCAAGGCGGCGGAGAAAATAAAATCTTCCAGGGAGGATGGCGGAGAAGGCGATGGTGAGGTCTTGACCGTTGCAGGCCTGCTATACGGGGTGATGGAGGAACTTTTGAAAATTGCCGGAGAATCGGAAACCCCGGGAGTGTGGACCGTTGATCTGTCTGATCTTGAATTGCTTAAAAAAATTGCAACGGACGCCGGGATGAGTGAGGCGGACATCGCTCTTCTGATTCAGCAGATGGAGGCTGAAAACGGGAACCTTGGATTAGACGATTTTCTGGCAGCCTTTATGCGCCATTTCGAGACCATGGATGATGTCAGGCCGATCACGGTACCTGAGACCGAACTGCCTTTTCTGGAAACACTCTTAAGTAAAATGGGGGTCTCTGTCGAGGAAATCACAAAGATTTCGGATAGTGGTGTGACTGGTGACGCTAAACTGGATCTTACACTGTTTCTTAAAGGTCTGGAATCGATTGAGGGGGCGCATCCTATTACGCTGTCGGACTGGGAGGTTGAGCAATTAAACGATCTGCTTGCAAAGGCGGGTGTCTCCGAAGAGCTTCAGAAGTCCATGCTCTGGGAAAGGGGATTTACAAAGGTTGAACTCGGCCTTGATCGTCTTAAAAATCTGCTTAACCAGGGAATAAATGAAATTGAGTCCGGCCGTCCTTTCGCTGATCTGCCGTCCTTTCGTGCCGATCTTAAGCAGCTCCTAAGCCAGGCCGGTTTTAAGGATGGAGGCGTGGGATGGTCTCCGGTGGTTCAGAAGAGTCTGCAGGCGGTCCACAAGGAACTTGTAGGACTTGTGGATCTGTCCACTGTCCAGGTAAGCAGAGTCGATGGTTTGATTATGACACCGGAAAGCGAAGAAGCTGAAATAGATCTTGAGGGTCTGGCCGGGAATGCTGAAGAGACGGATGGCTATGAACTGTTTTCAGAAAGCATACTCATGGATCACGATAAAGGCCTGACCGGTAAAAGTAGTGACGAACATCAGGACATACTGAATTCGTCCGGCAGTGCAATCCTGTCCAGGCCTGAATCTCCTGCCGGTAACACCGGAACGTTGGATTCCGAGATAACAGCGGGACAGGGAAGGCCCAACGTTATGACTCACAGGGCGCTGTCACAGATGCAGCAGCAGGCCTTTGATCAGATCTCCCAAGGTGTTCTAAAGGGGATTAACAACAATGATAATCATCTGGTTTTAAAACTTTATCCTCCGGAGCTGGGCGAGGTAAAGGTCGATCTGCTTGTTAGGAATGGTCATGTGGCTCTTTCCTTTAATATGGAAAACTCCAAGGTTAAGCAGCTTCTTGAGAGCAGCCTGGACCAGTTTCAGGAAAGTCTGGAGGAGAAAGGGCTTGTGCTGGACGAATGCATGATCTCGGCTGGACGTGATGATGAGAATGATGATGCATGGCAGCGTTTTGAGGCCGTTTGGAACAGCAAATCGGCAGCAAGGGTTGAGACCCTGGCCGATCCGGCTGACAATGTCCTCTATCACACATCAGGCAATTATGATGTCAGAGAGGGTGGGATCAGCCTGTTTGTCTGATCTGAAAAAGTAATTAAAGGGTATAACGGGGCGGAAAAATGGATACGGTTATAAGCGGTATTCCAACAGTAACAAATGAGATGAAGACTGTTGGGAAAAAAAATCTGGACAGAAATGACTTTATGAAACTTTTTATCACTCAGCTCCAGTACCAGGACCCCATGGAGCCCATGGACAGTTACGAAATGGGTTCCCAGTTGGCACAGTTCAGCACCATGGAGGCCACCATGAAGATGAGTGAAAACATGGAAGAGCTGCTGGCCTATCAGACCTCTCAGAACAATCTTCAGCTTCTCACCCTGCTGGGCAACGGGGCCAGGGCGGCCGGCAATATGCTGGCAGTGTCGGACGGATCCGTGGCTGCCACGGAATTTACGCTTGCGGAAATGGCGGATTCCTGTGTTGTGGAAATTTATGATGAGAGCGGATCTGTTGTCCGGACACTGGACATGGACAGTCTGCCGGCAGGCCCATATGAACTTGCCTGGGACGGCAATGATTTTAGCGGCGAGCAGGCCCCGGACGGTGCATACAGATATTCGGTCAAGGCATATAACGGTTTTGGTCAGCAGATTGAAGTGGATCAGACGATAACCGGTCGCGTAACAGGTGTCGAATTTTCAAGCGGCCAGGCCATGCTGACCCTTGACAATTATATCACCATTAGTGTTGGTGATGTGCTCAGCGTCGGCGATATAAGAACACAAAGCGTGGTTAAAACCGAGCCTGAAGAGTCGGAAATGTAAGAAATTTGTAAAAAAATGGGATGGTATCAGGCAGACAAGTCAATTTGCCGAAATCCAAACCAGGGAAAAAATCAATAAGTGATGGATTCGTAAAAAAGTCCATCGTACCGAATTAGATGGCTAAGTAAAAAGTTTGATATGCAAGGAGTAGTAATTTTTCAGGTACGAGGCCATACATGTGGTATGCCTCGTGCCTGAAAAATTGCTGCGACGCAGTAGATCGGACTTTTTACGACGCCATCAATAAGTGGAGGCGAATTATGGCTATTTCCAGTTCATTATATTCAAGCATCAGTGGATTGAGCACCATGGGCGAAGCCATGTCTGTTCTGGGCGATAACGTTGCCAATGTCAATACCATTTCATTTAAATCGAGCAGGGCCACATTCCAGGATGTGCTCTCACAGTCCGTGTCAACGGCCGCGGGCTCGGCCCAGGTCGGCCGTGGTGTGACCTTAAGCACGGTGGACGGCCTCTTTGCACAGGGATCTTTTGAGAGTTCCTCAACAGCCACTGACATGGCAATCGGCGGTGACGGTTTTTTCATGTTAAGGGGTGCGGATAGTGCGGAAGCAGACATGTATTCCAGGGCCGGGGAATTCCGTTTTGACCAGGCTGGAGACCTGGTAAACCCATCGGGATACTTTGTGCAGGGGTGGTCCATTGACGAGAATACCGGCGACCGTCAAGGGACAATCAGCGACATCAACATCGGAAAGACAACACCGCCTGTTGAGAGTGAGGATATTCAGATTATCTTTAATCTCGATTCACGGGAACAGAATGAGACAACAGAGACCAGGCTTTTTGATTCGTGGAATGGGACGAATGCAGCCGCCGTATCCCCCTCAGACCCGATAGCTGCAACAGCATATGAATATACCTCTGCTATAAAGGTGTACGACTCTCAGGGGGCAAGCCACGACATCACGGTCTATTTTGACCGCACCACGAATGACAATGAATGGGAGTTTCTTGCAACCTGCGAACCTGCTGAGGATATGCGCAATCTGAGCACTGCAGAGCAGACCGTCTATGCGCCTGATGAGACCTACAACTACGAGAACCATAAAGGCGCGGGCGCCCTGATGTACGGAACAATAAACTACAACACCTCCGGCGAGATAACCAGGATCAACTGCTGGGATGTCCCGCCTGACGGCAAGGTGGATCCGGCCTTAAACGACAACCGCAAGGTTTTAGCTACAGGCACCAGCTACTACTCATTTGAATGTAACTTTACAGGCGCGACTACAGACCAGACAGTCAACCTTAACTTCGGCGCCCAGTACAGTGGTCAGACCACAAACCAGACACAGATCATTGTGAGTGATGGCGGGGGCTATGCCGATGCGGCAGGGACCAATTATATAACCGAGGAAACCCTTTGGAACAGTGTCTACGATTCGGGCGGAAACGTCATGAAACAGGGAGACACCTTCATTTTTTCAGGGTACTCCCACGATGGGACCGTTGCACCGACACTGGTCTACGAAGTTGACGACTCTACAAAAAAGGTTTCGGATCTTTTGACAAGTCTTGAGGCCACATTCGGCTGTTCTGCCGACATTGATGCATACGGCCGACTGAAATTAACAGACAACTCAGGCGGAGACAGTGGACTGGCCGTCACATACTTTAACACCGTGTCTGCTGACGACGCAGTGCCGTTTGGCGGCTCGGAAACGGTGAGTGGTAACTGGTTCCGCACATTGGGCGCTACCTACAATCAAACTGGTTCGGTATTGAATACAAGTACGACCGTAGAACTGGA
>DAOVYS010000081.1 GCA_030635485.1 Pseudomonadota bacterium
ACGGATAGTGGTGCAGACTTGTCAGAATCTCTTTAAATGCTATACTGGGCAGGTAATTTATTGCTTTTCCCCGATATATTTTCAAAAGAGGCTTAGATGCTTGCAAAAATTCTTAGCAGCGCAGTGGTCGGTGTGGATGGTCTGCTTGTGGAAGTGGAGGTGGATATTGTGGACGGTCTGCCCGTATTTTCCACGGTGGGTCTGCCGGAAATCGCGGTCAGAGAGAGTAAGGACCGCGTAAAGGCTGCTATCAAGAATTCCGGGTATAAGTTCCCGAACCGACGCATTACCGTAAACCTGGCTCCGGCTGATCTAAAAAAGACGGGTACTGGATATGATATGCCGATTGGTCTTGGAATACTGGCGGCAGCCGAAATCTTTTCAAGCGAACTTCTTGCCAGATATGCGGCTGTGGGCGAACTTTCCCTGGATGGCGGCGTGAGGCCTACGCGCGGAATCCTGCCCATGGTAATGGTTGCCCGGGACCGTGGTTTAAAAGGGATACTGGTTCCACAGGCAAATGCGTCCGAGGCGGCCATGGTGGACGGTATAGATGTGATTGGTGTGGAAACACTGCATCAATCCGTGGAATTCCTTGCCGGAATAAACGATCTGCCTCCCGCAAAGATCGATATAGACCGGATATTTAAAGATGAAATGGTTTATGATGTGAATTTTTCCGAAGTCAGGGGCCAGGAGCACGTAAAAAGGGCACTTGAGATCGCGGCGGCCGGAGATCACAATGTTTTGATGAAAGGTCCTCCCGGTTCCGGAAAGACTATGCTGGCACGCCGTTTGCCGACCATTCTTCCCAATCTTTCATTTGAAGAGGCGCTTGAGACGACAAAGATTTACAGTGTTATGGGGCTTCTTCCAGAAGATCGCGGGCTTGTTTCAATAAGGTCGTTTCGATCGCCTCACCACACGATTTCAGACGCCGGTCTTGTTGGGGGCGGACAGATCCCAAGACCCGGCGAGGTGTCACTTGCCCATAATGGGATCCTGTTTCTGGATGAACTTCCGGAATTTAAAAAAAATGTTCTGGAGGTGATGCGTCAGCCCATGGAAGACGGGGTCGTAACTATTTCCAGGGCCGCGACCTCAATGACCTTTCCGGCAAAGTTTATGCTTGTCGCTGCCATGAATCCGTGTCCGTGCGGTTTTCTTGGGGACCTGAAACACGAGTGCACCTGCACGCCGGTTCAGGTCCAACGCTATGAAAGCCGTGTCTCCGGACCGCTTCTTGACCGGATAGACCTGCATCTCGATGTCCCCGCGGTTCCATTTAAAAAAATATCAGACCGGACCGACGCGGAATCGTCCGCAGAAATCAGAAAACGTGTGGTTGAGGCGGTTCTCATCCAGAGAGAACGGTTTAAGCGCCGCAGGAAATATAAGAACAATGGACGGATGAGGCCAAAGGATCTAAAAAAATATTGCATTCTCGACCATTCTTCGGAGCTTCTTCTTGAAGACGCTGTAAACAATCTGGGGCTTTCAGCCAGGGCCTATCACAGGATTTTAAAGATCGCCCGCACCATAGCCGATCTTGCTGCAAGTGAATCGATAAAATCGGAGCACGTTGCCGAGGCGGTGCAGTACAGACGGTCGGCGCGAAGAGAGTAGCAGAAGGCCGGCCTGCAACTAATAAGGAGTACACAAAATGAAAGGAATTATCCTGGCAGGAGGTTCCGGGACCAGGCTTTTCCCGATGACCCGGGTTGTCAGTAAGCAGCTTTTGCCTGTATATGACAAACCCATGATCTATTATCCTCTCTCTGTGCTAATGCTTTCATGTATTCGGGATATCCTGGTTATCTCAACTCCTCATGACCTTCCCCTGTTCCAGGAATTGCTGGGGGACGGAAGCTGGTTGGGACTTGACATTTCCTATGCAGAGCAACCCAGGCCGGAAGGCCTTGCCCAGGCATTCATAATAGGAAAAGAGCACATAGGAGACGATACCGTAGCCTTGATCCTGGGAGACAACATTTTTTACGGTCACAATGTTTCCGGTATATTGAAAAAAAGTGCGCAGCTTGAGACAGGCGGGTTGATATTCGGCTACCCTGTCAAAGATCCGGAGCGTTACGGCGTCGTGGAATTTGATGACAGAGGAAATGTCATCAAAATCGAGGAGAAACCCAAAAAGCCCAAATCAAAGTACGCTGTTCCAGGACTTTATTTTTATGATAACGACGTGGTGAGCATTGCGGAGAACATCAAGCCGTCGGCGCGCGGGGAACTTGAAATAACGGAAGTAAACAACGAATATCTGAAAAGGGGTGATCTGCGGGTCGAACTTCTGGGACGGGGGTTCTGCTGGCTGGATACGGGCACGCCTGTCTCTCTTCAGCAGGCAGCCAGTTATGTTCAGACCATCCAGGATCGTCAGGGAATGAAGATCGCCTGTGTGGAGGAAATAGCCTTTCGTTTAAACTATATTGACAGGGACCGGCTTTATAACCTTGCAGCTGAAATGATGCAAAACGAATATGGCCGGTATCTGATGGAACTGGTGGAAGAAAAGTAGTTATGAAATTGAAATCAAAAATCATTCATCCCGGCCTTGTTCTGATCGAACCCCGTGTATTTGCCGATTCACGCGGATTTTTTCTGGAAACCCATAGTCAACACCAATATGAGGCTGCCGGAATATCTCGGATTTTTGTTCAGGACAACCATTCGCATTCGATACAGGGCGTGGTCCGGGGAATGCATTACCAGCTGCATCATCCGCAGGCCAAGCTGATTTATGTGGTTAATGGAGAGATATTTGATGCGGCAGTCGATATACGCCTCGGTTCGCCGACGTTCGGTCAATGGGGCGGGGTTATTCTCTCTTCCCTTAACAGAAGACAGGTCTTTGTGCCGGAAGGCTTTGCACATGGATTTTGCGTGATAAGCGATACGGCTGACGTGATTTATAAGTGCTCTGATGCTTATCAGCCGGGCGATGAACACGGAATCCTGTGGAACGATCCCTCAATCGGGATTAACTGGCCTCTGCCCGAGGAACCGTTTCTTTCCGAAAAAGACGCGCGGAACGTCAGGCTTGAAGAGATGCCCCATGATTTGCTGCCCAAGTATGAATCTTGAAACAATTAAAAAGGAATGAGCCCATGATATTGAACCTGCAACAAAAGGAAAATTTAAAAAAAGAACTGACCGCCTGTCTCCGGGAAGAGCCGGAGATTGTCAGGATTGTTATTTTCGGCTCATTTTTAACAACAGACTCCCCCCATGATCTTGATGTGGCGGTCTTTCAGAGCAGCACAGAGCCGTACTTGCCCCTTGCCATGAAATACCGGCGCAAGACTCGGTCCATTGCCCGGAAAATTCCGCTCGATATCATTCCGTTGCGGCCATGCGCTGGTGGCAACATAATGCTTGACGAGATAAGCCGTGGCGAGGTGATCTATGAAAGATGAAACCACGACCTGGATTTCTTATGCAGCGGAAAATCTGGTTTCCGCTAAGGTGCTGTTGGAAAGAAACCTGCTTAATCCATGTTTGCAGAATATCCAGCAAAGTGTGGAAAAATACCTAAAAGCCTTTTTAATTGAAAATGGGCGACAGCTCAGAAGAACTCATAGTATCAATGAATTGGTCAAAATGGTGGCGGAATGTCATATTCAAACCGGACTTTCTGAAGAAGATTGCGACCTGCTTGATGCCATCTATCTCCCTTCTAAATATCCGTTGGGCAGTGCCTTGCCTGATTTTGAGCCGGATGTTGACCTCTGCCGCCATTGTCTGGCCCTGGCTGGTGAGGTTGAAAAAAGAGCGCAAAAAATGATCGAATAGTGAGAGATTTTTCCTTTGAAAGATGAAAGTCTCATACAATTGATGCACTGGCATTTTTGTTCATCATCCTGAATCCGTGAGCGTTCACCTGTGGCGCAGCTGGAAGTGATTAAGCCGGGCAGCTATAGTTGCCTATGCTGCCCGGCTTTAGCGCTTTCAGATGCGGTACAGGTGGGCGCCCCAAAGGGCGAAAAGTAAGGTGAAATTAAAAAATAGTGCCAAGATTGTAATTAATAACGTAATTCAAGTATGTTGCTCTAATAATAGACAGCTTTTCGTCACGGATTCAGGATCATGAAAAAAATACTTATCACCGGCAAAAACGGTCAACTGGGGCGCGAATGCGCGGATCTGTTGGCCAAACGGTTTAACGTTGTGGCTCTCTCCTCAAAAGAACTGGACATTACCAATCCTGATTCTGTTATAATCGTATTTGAGTCAAACCGACCGGATATTGTCTTGAATTGCGCTGCATTCACTAACGTGGATATGTGTGAGACCAGAAAAGAGTTGGCGTGGGAAGTGAATGGTAAGGGGCCGGGAAATCTTGCCCGGGCCGCAAAAAAGATTGGGGCAAAGATTATTCACATCTCGACCGATTATGTGTTTGACGGAGAGAAATCCGTGCCCCACGGGTATGTTGAAACCGATAAGACTTCGCCTGTTTCCTGGTACGGCAAAAGCAAGCTGGCAGGCGAACAGGCGGTGATCGAAACCACCCGGGACCATCTTATTGTAAGGACGGCCTGGCTCTATTCCATTTACGGCGGAAATTTTTTAAAGACCATGCTTCGGCTGGCCCTTAAAAACCCTGAAAAGGAAATCCGTGTGGTAAACGATCAATTTGGATCCATGACATGGGGCTACAGGCTGGCCCTTCAGATTGAAAAACTTATCGACAAAGAGGTTCAAGGCATATGCCATGCATCCGCGGAAGGATACGGGACATGGTATGAGGTTGCCGGCCATTTTTTAGAGAGGATGGGAATTGAGTCCGGATTTACGCCCTGTACTACTGAAGAGTACTCGGTCCCTGCTCATAGACCGAGGAATTCGATTCTTGAAAATAAAAAGATAAAACAGGAATCGATCTGCGTTATGGAGGAGTGGAAAAAGGATATTGAACTGTTTGCGGACAAGTTCCGCGATCAACTGATAAGAGAGACGGCAGGGGTATAAAAAATCTGCTTGAAGAATCCTCCTTTTCAGAAATATAGGATTTTCCTGATATGAATTTTATGTTATTTGTGAGATATTTGTTCGAATTCTATGAGTTTGTGTCATTTTAAGACAGAGAGGGTTTTCTTATGACTCAAAAAACAATCCATGAAAAGTTGCCGCAAGATATGGGTAATAAAGAAATCCGGGCTAGGGAAGAATCTTCTTTCAGCAGAGATTCCAGCGCCAAACCAGACATCCCTGACAATATCCTGGCTAAATGGGAGAGAATTGTAAATCTGACCGCCACCCTAGCCGGAGTCCCCGCCGGGCTCATCATGAAATTCCATCCCTTGGAAATTGAGATAATCGCCTCAAGCATCACACCTGGAAACCCTTATAAAAAGGGGGATAGGACTGATTTAAACACGGGAACATACTGTAGGGCCGTGATGGAAAAACGTGCGAAGCTTCTGATTCCGGATGCCCGCCAAGATCCGGAATGGGACCACAACCCAGGTCTGAAGGCCGGGATGGTTTCGTATCTGGGTCTGCCTTTGTTATGGCCTGACGGTGAGATATTTGGAACCATCTGCGTGCTGGACAATAAAGAAAATCATTACGCCGTCATTTATCAGAAACTGCTGGCCGAGTTCAGGGAGATGATGGAAACAGACCTGCAATTGATTTTGGAAGCCGTGGAGCATAAGCGGATAAAGGAAGCGCTGCAAAAGGCACATGATGGACTGGAAATACGGGTTAAGGAGCGGACTGTTGAGATTGACAGGGCAAATGAGCAACTGAAGTTTGAAATAGAAGAACGTAAACGGATTGAGGATGTGCTTAAAAAATCGGAAAAGATCCTTTCAAGCACCTTTCACGCCCTTCATGACCTGATCCTCGTGATTGACAAAGATTTTCGAGTGGTCATGAGCAATTGGAAGGATCACGATTACATATCTGAAGCCGAGCGGCAAGGCAACCCTTTTTGTTATAAATGTATTATGCACCGTGATACGCCCTGTGACTTTTGCCATGTCGCCGAAGTGTTTGCCTCCGGCAATATAAAGGAGTGTGAACATACAAATGAGGTTGACGGCAAGACCAGGGAAATACGCGTATTTCCGGTTTTTGACGATAACGGTGCCGTGGTCATGGTTGCGGAACATGTTCGTGACATCACCGAGCGCAAGAGGATGGAAGAAAGGCTTTTAAGAGCGCAGAAGACCGAGGCCATCGGCACCCTTGCCGCCGGCCTTGCCCATAACTTCAACAACCTGCTCACAAATATCCAGGGAAATGCCTCATTGATGCTCCTTGATGTCGATTCCATTCATCCCCATTTTGAAATGCTGAAAGAGATTGAAAAACAGGTCAGAAGCGGGGCCGAACTTACGGGCCAACTTCTCGGATATGCCAGAAGGGGAAGATATGAGGTAAAAGCGATTGATCTGAACCAGATAGTGCAAGAAGTCTCACATACTTTCGGTAGAGCCAGAAAGGAAATCACAATTCACCTGGAACTTGAAAAGGATTTGTCGGCAATAGAAGTTGATCAGGGGCAGATTGAGCAGGTCCTGTTGAATCTCTATATGAATGGAGCAACAGCCATGCCCGGCGGTGGCATGCTTTTTTTAAAGACTATGAACGTAAATCATGAAGATATGCTGGACCGAATTCACGATCCAAGGCCGGGCAGCTATATCCTGTTGTCAATAACAGACTCAGGTAGAGGCATGGACAAAGAAACCCTGGAGCGCATCTTTGACCCCTTTTTTACAACCAGGGAGATGGGGAGAGGCACGGGACTGGGGCTGGCTTCCGTTTATGGAATCATTAAGGGACATGGCGGATACATCCATGTGGTTTCCGAGAAAGGGCGTAGTACAACCTTTACCATTTATCTGCCGGCCTCGGACAAAGAGGTTGAGAGGAATGACGCAACCACTGAACATATTGCTCAGTCAAACGGCTCCATTCTTCTTGTAGATGACGAGGATATAGTCTTGACCGTGGGGACAAGGATGTTAAAAAAATTGGGTTATAGAGTGCTCAGAGCCAAGGGCGGGAAAGAGGCGGTTGAAATCTATAAAACTAATAAAGATAGTATTGATATGGTCATCCTTGACATGATCATGCCGGACATGGGTGGCGGCAAGGTGTATGACAGAATAAAAGAGATCAACCCCGACGTCAAGGTCCTTTTGGCAAGCGGATACAGTATTGAGGGTCAGGCCACTGAAATACTGGAACGCGGCTGTGACGGTTTTATCCAGAAACCCTTTAATATAAGCCAACTGTCTGAAAAAGTAAAAAAGGTCTTTATTTTATAAAATTTTCCGCACTCCATGTTTTTTACCCCTTTCAGAAAATTGCTTCCTGTTGCCGCCTTTCTTTTTTTTGGCAGTGTCGCTGTTGTCTTGTGGCAGAGCCAGAACCGCCACCAGCGTGAACTTGTTTTTCGACACACCGAAATCTCGGCGGAACAGATCCGGATCAGGGTTGAAGGCCTGATGAAAGCCCGTATGGCCTCACTTGAATTCCTTGCAGATAGATGGGTTGAAAGGGTGCCTCCGGATTTCAGCAGGCAGCGTTTTTCTGCATTCGCTCAGTCCTTTTACGCCCATTATCCAGGTTTTACCGGGATTAACTGGATTGATCCGGAGGGCGTGATTCAATGGGTCTACCCGGAGAAAGAGAATGACGGGGCAAAAGGAAAAAATGTCAATCATCATGACGATTCCCGTTATCGGCAAGCCTTTAACAGGGCTAAGCAACATCCCGGTTATGCGGTTAGCCCTTGTGTCGAGCTCTTTCAGGGCGGCCTCGGTTTTGACACCTTCTGGCTTTTGACCTATGATGGCAAGGTGCAGGGGTATCTGAACGGTGTTTTTACAATCAATCGTATCATGGATACCTGTTTGGCCAGGGATATTCTCCAGAATTTCCGGGTCAGAATCTTTGAGGCTGGTCAACTGATCTATATCAATGAAAAAGAGGACGATGTCGGTTCGCAAACAAACATGTTATATGCTCATCGTGAGATTCATTTTCCAGGGAAAAACTGGAAGCTTGCACTCGAACCTAAGGTCGCCATCTACCCGTCCGTAATTAATGAGAGTCTATGGTTTTTGATATTTGGCCTCGTTATTTCGGCAATCCTCTCCTTGGTCCTTCATTTTCTTCTTGAACGTATTCTAATGTATAGAAAGGCAAGAGACCACGCCTTTCATGAAATCAGTGAACGCAAACGGGCTGAGGAACATATTCGCAATCTTTCCAGCCAACTTATGAAGGCACAGGAAATTGAGCGGCACAGACTTGCCCGTGACCTGCACGACCATCTGGCGCAAGATCTTTCTGTTTTAAAAATCAGCCTTGATACCTTTTTTAACGATCAACCCGATGCCCCGGTTGATAAAAAGGATAGGCTTTCCAAACTCTCTACAATGGTTCAACAAACCATTGTAGAGGTCAGGGATTTGGCCTATGGCCTGTATTCTGCCGAATTGGATCAGTTGGGATTGATACAGGCCGTGAGTCACCTTTGTGAAGAATTCAGTATTGGAAGTGAACTGCAGGTAGATTTTTTCTCAGCCGGGATGGATGAGTCCAAGCTGGATTTTGATTCCGAAATATCGCTATTCCGTATAATCCAGGAAGGGTTGAACAACATTAAAAAACATGCTGATGCCGCCCATGCCACTGTCCGGCTGGTGGCCTCTTATCCCGACATCATTATTCGTATCGAAGACAATGGTAAGGGATTTGATGTACGCAAACGGCGTGAATCCGCGCTGTCCGCAAAACGAATGGGAATACGCAGTATGGAGGAAAGGGCAGTCCTTCTTAACGGCAAGATGCAGATCGATTCCCGTCTCGGGCAAGGCACGAAAATTGTAATCAAGGTCCCTTTTCAGGAGAAGACCGATGGCTGACAAAAAAACCGTCTTACTAGTTGATGACCACCCCCTTTTCAGGGAAGGACTTAAAACGCTGCTGAAACAACACTCCGGATTTGAAGTAATCGGGGAGGCGGGCAACGGTCATGAGGGCCTCAGCAAGGCAAAGGAACTGGAACCCGACCTGGTGGTAATGGACCTCTCTCTGCCCGACAAAAGCGGCATGGAAGTCACTCGCGCTATCCGTAGTCTCCTTCCTGAGACCCGGATTATGATTCTCAGTATGCACTCTAAAATTGATTATATCACAGAAGCATTTCGATACGGGGCCACTGGATACGTGGTCAAGGAATCCGTATCGGAAAGACTTATAGAGTGCCTTGAGAGTGTATCCAAAGGCGGCTATTTTATTGATGCGTCAATTTCCCATAAAGTTGTCGAGCGCCTTTTGAAATTCAACGAAAAGGATACAAAAATCACTGATGCCGGATATGGCAACCTGACCTCACGCGAGCAACAAGTCATGCGGATGCTCGCTGAGGGACTTTTCCCCAAGACCATTGCCGAACAGCTCTATATCAGCCCCAAAACTGTTGAAAACCACCGGACCAATATCATGAACAAGCTTGAACTGCGCAGCACCATGGAGTTGGTTCGTTACGCGGCAAGACTCGGCCTGATCGACGTAGACCTCTGGAAGGTCTAACCCACCCCCCTACCTGTTTTAACGCATCACTCCTCCCATGTCCCTTTGGGACAATCTCCTATATTCCCGGGAATTCTCCTCACTGAAATGAGTGTCTTCACCTATGTACAAGTAATGTGAATTTGGATACTACTACAATTCCCCATGGTTGTCGGTATCATGGAAAAAGAGGTGGTTCGGAGAACTCCCTTTTATTGCAAATAGTGGGCCTAAACAGGAGAATCCCATAGCAGAGATTAACCTATTTTAAAGTAGGACTTCAAAACAACAGGAGCGTGAAATGACGGAAAAAATCGAGGCCAATGTATTGCTGGTTGATGACGAGGAACAGTTTTTAGACGTACTCTCAGAGCGTCTTGAGAGCCGGGGGATTAAAGTCAATGCCGTGA
>DAOVYS010000021.1 GCA_030635485.1 Pseudomonadota bacterium
ATTTTATTCCCCAAAGGGGAAATGGCGTATAGCCGGTGTGCTTCAGCCACCGGTATGGGGTGCATACAGGGGATCGTCCTGAAGGGACGACGCCTTCCCGTGGCCCCCCTCAAAACGTCGTCCCTTTAGGACTGATATGTTCGGGTTATCCG
The DNA here is from genome assembly GCA_030635485.1 of Pseudomonadota bacterium. Classification (GTDB taxonomy): domain Bacteria; phylum Desulfobacterota; class Desulfobulbia; order Desulfobulbales; family DAOVYS01; genus DAOVYS01. Next base: position 153 of record DAOVYS010000021.1, read on the forward strand.
TTACCGGTGGCTGAAGCACACCGGCTATACGCCTCCACCCCTTCGGGGTTTTACCAGTACAGTATTTATGGGTAAAGGGCAGGGCTGACCCGGCTGAATAGTTATATTTTATTAACACTTATTTTGGTGCCTGTTCAATGTTTCGTCGCGCTCGGATGGAAGACGTTAAGGCAATATACGATCTTCTGAATCACTATTCTGAAAAGGGCCTTTTGTTGGGACGCTCTTTGAGTTCGCTGTACGATCACCTCAGGGATTTTTATGTCTATATTGATGAAGCGGGCGGCCCGGACGAAAAGGGAAGATTGGCAGGGGCCTGCGCTCTTCATATCTGCTGGGACAACCTGGCTGAGATACGTTCACTTGCCGTTCGCGATTCACATCAGGGAAGGGGGATCGGGACCAGGTTGGTTGAAGTGTGCCTTGCCGATGTGGACGCATTCGGGATAGATCAAGTCTTTACACTGACTTACCAGCCAACTTTTTTTCAACGGTTCGATTTTAATCCAATTGATAAGAAGGACCTTCCGCACAAGGTCTGGAGTGACTGTATTCAGTGCCCGAAGTTTCCCGACTGTAACGAGGAGGCTCTGATCTGGAAAAGGTAAGAGTCCACCACTGGTGAACTCTTACGCCGTAGTCGTAATCGATCACGGGGCAATAAATATCGTTGAAAAATCCTCTGACTGTAAGGGGTTACAGGTGCCCCAGCTGTGCGCCCAACGGAAGTGCCCTTGGGGTGCGTGAATCGGCCCTTGGATTATACTCCCTGTATATTGCAGGGGCCGAGCACCCCAAGGGCATTTACTTCGCTGCACGCGTGCAGATGGGGTGCCTGTGATCGTTTACCCGTAGTTTTATTTTTTTCAGGAGTAACATATAAATGATTGGAAATGTATTAACCAGAATTTTCGGAACTAAAAACGAAAGAATTCTTAAGAAGATTCAACCACAGGTGGAAAGGATCAACTCTTTCGAACCTGGGATCCAAAAGCTTGATGATTCTGCGCTTGCCGCTAAGAAAGTGGAATTTAAAGAACGGATTGCCAAGGGCGAGCCTCTGGATGATCTGCTTTGCGAGGCCTTTGCCGTTGCCAGGGAAGCTGCGAAACGTGTTTTGGGCGAGAGACCTTACGATGTTCAGCTTGTCGGCGGCATCGTGCTTCACAACGGCTCCATTGCCGAGATGAAGACCGGTGAAGGCAAGACTCTTGTCTCTACCATGCCTCTTTATCTCAATGCATTGACCGGAAAGGGGGTGCATCTTGTCACGGTGAATGATTACCTTGCGCGGCGTGATGCAGAATGGATGAGCGGGATTTATCATGCGCTGGGCCTCTCCGTGGGTACGATCCTGCATGAAATGGACGATGAACAGCGCAGGGAGGCCTATAACGCCGATATCACATACGGAACCAACAACGAATTCGGATTTGATTACCTTCGCGACAACATGAAATTCGATAAGTTGGATTTTTGTCAACGCGACTTTAATTTCGCAATAGTGGACGAGGTCGACAGCATCCTGATCGACGAGGCAAGAACGCCTCTGATTATTTCCGGTCCCGCGGACATGTCCACTGAACTCTATGCCACAGTGAACCGGATAATCCCTAATTTTCAGAAAGAGGTCCACTATTCGCTTGATGAGAAGGCCCGTTCCGTGTCCATGACCGAGGATGGTGTGACGCTTGGTGAACGGCTTTTAAACCTGGACAATCTATATGATCCGAGCAACATCGAATGGCTGCATCATTTAACTGCGGCCTTAAAGGCGCACGTTCTTTTTCATCGTGACGTGGATTACCTTGTACAGGACAGCCATGTTGTAATAGTGGACGAATTTACAGGCCGTACAATGCCCGGCAGGCGTTTCAGCGACGGACTTCATCAGGCTTTGGAGGCCAAAGAGGGCGTGAAAATAGAGAGGGAGAATCAGACCCTTGCCTCGATCACTTTTCAGAACTATTTCCGGATGTACGAGAAGCTGGCCGGCATGACCGGCACAGCCGATACAGAGGCTCCCGAGTTTAAAAAGATTTACGATCTGGACGTGGTAATGATACCTACGCACAGGGACATGATAAGAGACGATTTTCCTGATCTGATCTACAAGACTGTTGATGCCAAATACAGGGCCGTGATCAGGGAGATCATGGAACTGCATGAAAAGGGGCAGCCTGTACTTGTGGGTACTATCGACATTGATACATCGGAAAAGATCTCCAGGATGTTGAAAAAGAAGGGGGTAAAACATTCGGTCCTGAATGCAAAACACCATGAAATGGAGGCTGAGATCATAGCCGATGCAGGTCAGAAGGGCAGGGTTACCATTGCCACAAACATGGCCGGCCGCGGTACCGACATCAAGCTTGGACAAGGGGTTAGGGAACTCGGAGGCCTTCATATTCTGGGCACGAGCCGGCATGAATCGCGCCGGATCGACAACCAGCTCCGTGGTCGTTCAGGTCGTCAGGGGGATTCCGGATCTTCCAGATTTTTTCTCTCCCTGGAAGATGATCTCTTGAGAATCTTCGGGTCGGACCGCATTTCAGGTTTTATGGAAAAGCTTGGGATGGAGGAAGACGAGCCGATTGAGCACAAGATGATCAGCCGTGCGATTGAGAACGCACAGCGCAAGGTCGAGGGCCACAACTTTGATATACGTAAACATCTCCTTGAATATGACGACGTCATGAACAAGCAGCGCGAGGTGATATACAACCAGCGTCGTGAAGTTCTGGAAGGCGGAGATATGAAGAAGGTGATCGAGGACATGATGTCGGATTTGACCGAGGGGATAGTTGGTGAATTTGTTCAACCCAAGATGCCTTCCGAGGATTGGGATTGGGAGGGCATCTTGGAACGTATGCAGACGACGTTCGGGTTTGCTTTCGAATGGGAAGATGATGCGCGCAGGGATCTGAAGCGGGACGAGTTTGCTGAAAAACTCCTGGCCATGGTAAAGGATGCGTATGCGGAAAAAGAGAAGGCTGTGGGAGAAGAGACCATGCGCCAGCTTGAGCGTTACGTTCTTCTTCAGATGGTAGATACTTACTGGAAGGAACACCTTCTGAATATGGATCATCTCAAGGAGGGAATAGGTCTGCGGGGCTACGGCCAGAAGAATCCGCTGAATGAATACAAGAAGGAAGGATTCAACATGTTTACCGCTCTGATGGAGACTGTCAAGCAGACTACTGTTGACACCCTGTTTCGGATCCAGCTGGTCCGGGATGAAGAAGTTGAACAGATGTCCATGGAACAGCGGCGGAAAAAGCAGCATATGCGGACAAACCGCAGAGATGGTGAAGTGAGGCAACCCGTAACTCGGGAAGGTCAAAAGATAGGAAGAAACGCCCCCTGCCCATGCGGCAGTGGAAAGAAATATAAGCGGTGCTGCGGCAGGAAGAAATGAACAATAACGATTTACAGGTCCAGGGCTTTCTTGCATCAGCCGGCAGAGGGGGCATCCGAGGTAAGGACCGGCTTGATATCGGGCTGATTTATTCCGAGGTCCCGGCTGTTGTAGCCGGTGTTTTTACGACCAGCCTTGTAAAGGCGGCCCCTGTGCTCCTGGATATGGAAAGAGTCCGATCCGGACAGTGCCGGGCCATCCTTATCAATTCATCCATTGCAAATGCCTGTACCGGAGATAAAGGGCGGAGAATGGCGCTGGAGTCGTCGGCGTTTGCCGCAAAGGCCCTCAAGATCCCAGAGGATATGGTGCTGGTGGCCTCGACCGGTGTTATCGGAGAACAGCTGGAACTGACCCCATTTGAGAAGGTCATGGGTCGGATGGCCGCAGATCTGTCTTCAGACGGTTTCATGGATGTGGCGCAGGCCATGATGACCACGGATACAGTGCCCAAGACTGCGGTTCGTACCGTTATTGTCGGAGGAAAGGATGTAAAACTTCTTGGTCTTGTAAAAGGGGCGGGCATGATCAGGCCTGATATGGCCACCATGCTCTGTTTTGTCATGACCGACGGTGATGTCTCTTCAGATGCGTTAAGAATCATGCTGAAACGAAGTGTGAATTGCTCGTTTAACCTGATTACCGTGGATGGAGATACGAGCACCAACGACACAGTGCTGATCCTTGCAAATGCAATGGCCGGAAACAGCACAATTTGCGAAAACAATCCTTCCGGAATGCAGGTTTTTCAGGAGGGGCTGGATGAGCTGTTGAAAGATCTTGCCATGCAGATGGTGGAGGATGGAGAGGGGGCGACCAAGCTTGTCACAATAGAGGTGAAGGGCGGGCGGAATGATGAAGAAGCCCGCATAGCCGCCTTTACGGTCGCTGAATCCAGTCTTGTAAAGACCGCTTTTTTTGGAGAAGATGCAAACTGGGGCCGGATAATCGGGGCGCTTGGCAGATCGGGCGCAAACTTTGATCCATACAGCGTGGATATCGGTTTTGACGATGTGTTGATGGTTAAAAACGGGATGGGGCTGGGATTAGAGGCTGAGGCCCGGGCGACAAGGGTCCTGAAACAGAGAAAATTTAAAGTAAATATCAACTTGAACGCAGGGACTTCAATATGCCGGGTAATTACGTCGGACCTGTCTCTGGATTACGTAAGGATAAACGCCGATTACCGGTCATAAACGTTTATAGGCGCCGCATCTGCACGTGATCAGGGTAACCGGCATAGTAAGGCTATAGCCGACCACCCTGATCACGCACAGCTGCAGCACCTGTAAACGTTTACATTCTTATTGGTTATACCTCTCATCACATGAGATCAGTATTTCCTTTTGAGCTCCACCCAGAACCTCTTTTGCCTTGCCGATATCCTTTGCGATCTGACCCGCAAGCTCGTCCGGGCCGGAAAATTTTTGTTCTCCTCTTAAGAATCGCAGCAGATTGATTTTTATGGGTTTGCCGTAGATGTCCTGGTTGAAATCAAAGATGTGGGTCTCAACAGAGAGTTTTGATTCGCCGAACGTGGGGTTGTACCCGATGTTCATCACCCCTCCGTAGCATCTGCCTTCATATATGACCTGCGTGACGTATACGCCATGTCTGGGGCGGAGATCCTCTTCCGAGATATGGAGATTGGCGGTTGGAAAACCAACAACCGGGCCTCCTCGCTGTTTGCCCATCATTACCTTTCCTCTGATCTGGTAATAGCGGCCAAGGAGTTTTTTGACATCTTTCATGCGGCCTTGTGCAACCAGTTCGCGTACTTTTGTGCTGCTTACAAGTATGTCGTCTTTGTAATATGCTTCCACCACGGAGACGTTGAACCCCTTGCGCAGGCCCTGCTCCTTCAGAAAGGAGATATCCCCCTGCCTTCCTTTTCCAAAGGCATAATCATAGCCGACCACGAGTTCCTTGATTCCCATGGTGTCGATCAGCACTTCATCCACAAAGGCCTCAGCCGTGGTTCGGGCAAATTCTTTTGTAAAAGGAATGATTATCAGAACATCGATGTTTGCATGTTCAATAAGTTCCACCTTCTGTTCTCTGGTGGAGATGAGTTTTATCCCAAAGTCAGGCCGAACGACCTGTAGTGGGTGGGGCTCAAAGGTGATGGCCACGCTTGTACTGTTGATTCGGAGCGCTTTTTCAACCACCTCTCTGAAAAGGATCTGATGTCCGCAGTGCACACCGTCAAAATTGCCGATCGTCACCGACGTGTTTTGAAAAGGTTTTTTTATGTCTAAAAGGTTTTTATATATCTTCATTTGGTTAAACAACTCCGGGATGTTTGAACTAAGGTGATCGCTTCTCTATGTTGGGAATACCCCTTCCCTTCAGTGAATTCGGGCACATTAACCGACCATGAAAAAAAAAGAAACAATTAAGGTAGGCGCGGAGGCACAGAGGCAGGGAGTGTTTGTAAATATTCGGCAGTGCTTCACAGGAAGGCAATCAGGCGGCCCAGCATACCACAAAGTATAGCTGATCAGCCTGCTTACCTCCCTGTGAAGCACTGCCGAATATTTACATTTTGGTGGTTCTAGCTATTTTCCGGCATCAAGCCGAATATTTACGAGTATTTCCAACTTGTTTTATCCCTTGTGAATATCTATGGGGAAATAACCGGCAAACAGTTTCGCGCCTTTGTACGTGCTGACTTTGTGCCTCTGTGGTTAAGAATTATCTTGACAAACCACCCATGAAGAACTTAAGATCGCATCTTTCAAACGTGCCGAAGTGGCGGAATTGGTAGACGCGCTAGGTTCAGGGTCTAGTGAGGGTTTCCTCGTGGGAGTTCAAGTCTCCCCTTCGGCACCAGATGCATTGAATACCGTGTAATTTAGATTGATTACACGGTTTTTTTGTTTGTGGGTTGTGCAATTGGTTGAGTTTACTTCTGTTTTTTTGTCGTTTGGCATCTGGATAGCTGATTTGAACAATTAACCGGTTTTTTTAGTTGAAAAGGAAGTGTAAATCTGGGATAGTCTGTTTAAATTTTTGTTGTTATATTTTCGGTTATTCCGGAAGATAATCAGTGTTGGACGCACATAAAGAAATTCCCAAAAAAATTCACTTTGGGATGCGTATTAATAAAGGAGTCTGATAGATGGCCTTGGATGATCAACAACCCCCATGGGGAAAGAGTAAGAGACCCGTAAGTCCGGAAGATCTGATTGCCGCCCTGATCAAAAAGGTCAAGGAGGGCTTTTTCGGCAGCGGTGGTAAGGGCGATGGCGGAGGCGGTGGGTCGGGTGGACCATCGGGCGGTCCGCCAAATATTGGAAGTGGAATAATGAAACTTCTACCGGTAGTGGTAATACTGGTAGTGGTGATGTTGCTTCAGTCCGCTTTTTTCAAGATCGAAACAGGGTCGGTTGGAGTTGTGTTGCGTCTGGGTGAATTCCACAGGATTGCCGATCCAGGGCTTAAATTCAAGATCCCTCTGGTTGACGTGGTGAAAAAGGTGGACGTTCAGGCGATCCGCAAGGAGGAATTCGGTTTTCGGACCAGGACGGCTGGCCAGAAGTCCATTTATGAGAGGAGGGGCTTTGACGCGGAATCGATCATGCTTACCGGTGACAAGAATGTCATCAATGTGGAGTGGATCGTCCAGTATAAGGTAATGGACCCTGCCAATTTCCTTTTCAAGGTACGGGAAGTAGAGCAGGCGGTGAGGGATGTGTCTGAGATGACTGTCCGCAGGATATTGGGCAATCATGATTTTGATTTTGTGTTGGACAATCGCGAGGTGCTTGGAGCCTCCATGGCCAGAGAATTGCAGGCCACGCTGAATGTTTATGAGACTGGCGTGCAGATTACAACGCTCCAGCTTCAGGACGTGAATCCGCCCAATGAGGTCAAACCCGCCTTTAATGAGGTCAACGAAGCAGACCAGGACCAGAAGCGTTTGGTGAACGAGGCGGAAGAGATTTATAACCGGGTGATTCCCAAGGCTCGCGGGGGTGCCAAGCAAGTATTGGAAGAGGCCCATGGCTATGCCGTTGAAAGGGTCAACCTTGCAAAGGGTGAAACGCACCGCTTTCTGGCAGTGCTGAAGGAGTATCGGAGAGCCAAGGATGTTACGCGGGAACGTATCTATCTTGAGACCATGCGTAAGGTCCTGCCAGGGGTTACCGAGGTTTATGTGATTGACAAAGAGCAGCGTTCGATATTGCCGTTTCTCGATCTGAGGGGCGGGAAAAATCTTGGCGGTTCTGTAGGTAAGAATTAGAAAATCGTGACCTGTGCGACTTAAGAATTACATGGGTCGTATATAGCTTAAACGCTGCAATAGGGCAGGGGAGAACCTTGTGAAAAATTTTTTTCGAATTGTTATGATCGTAGTGGTATTTGGATTAATCCTTTGTGTTTGGGACGGATTTTTTGTCCTTGATGAAGGACGGCAGGCGGTTGTCACACAGTTTGGCGCTCCTGTCGGAAATCCGGTGACTGAAGCGGGGCCTCATATGAAGATCCCATTTGTCCAGAAGGTCAGTTATTTTGACAAAAAGATACTTATCTGGGATGGCGATCCCAACCAGATCCCAACCAGTGACAAGACCTATATATTTTTAGATGTCACGGCGCGCTGGCGGATCGTGGATGCCCTGAAGTTTCTCCAGACGGTAAAAAACGAGACCAGGGCGCAGACTATACTGGATGGTATTATTGACGGTTCAGTCCGTGACCTGGTGAACAAGAACAACCTTGTGGAGATTATAAGGAGTTCCGACTGGGAACCCGGAACCGGGCCTGCCGGGATGATTGATAAGGAAGAAGATGCGGCTATTCAGTTCGGCCGCGACAGAATTGCCAGGATGGTCCATGAAGCAGCGGCAAAGATCACCCCCAGCTACGGCATTGAACTGGTTGATGTGATGTTTAAACGGGTAAATTACATCAAGACGGTTCAGCGTAAGGTCTTTGACCGGATGATTTCCGAACGTAAGCGGATTGCCGCGGAAAAGAGGGCCATGGGAGAGGGCCAGAAGGCCGAAATATTGGGAAAGGTGGATAGGGAATTAAAAGAGATCACATCCAAGGCAGAACGTGAGGCCCAGGAAATAAAGGGTGCCGCGGATGCCGAGGCTGCCGCTATTTATGCGGAAGCATACAGTAATGATCCGAAATTTTACGCCTTTTTAAAGACCATGGAAAGCTATGAGGAAACCATGGGAGACAATACACACCTGATAATTTCCTCTGATTTGAAATTTTATAAGTTTTTGGATTCGGCTGAGTAGGTCGGGTTAGGCCGATAGGCCGTAACCCGACGCTTTCAACCTGATTTTTGTCGGGTTACGCTTTGCTAACCCGACCTACTAAAGGCTAAAGGCTTCAGTGGTCTCCCGAGACGGGATAAGCCAGCATGTCGCGTTCCGCGTCAAACGGGATCCTGCCTTTTTCATTTAAGAGCTTTTGAAACGCGTCAATGTGGGCCTCTTTTTCAAGGTGGTCCTTATTCATTATTGTGAATCTGCAGTTGCAGTTTGTGAGTTGGCCGTCGCACCAAGGACATATTTCAAGGGGGCAGCCGGATGTGTGATGCTCGCCTGATGCGGCGGAGCACACTGGGCAGAGGTCTTTGGCCTCGTTGACGGGAGTGTATGTGGAGGCATGTGACAGGTCTCCATATTTCTTAATAAATGTATCTCGATCAGCTATTCGGAAGAAGTTCAAGATTTCCTCTTCCCAGATTCCATCGGTCAGTTTCCCTAAGAATTCGGCCCTCTCGGTCGTGACCAGATAGATATAGTCTGCATGCATGGTTGTGGCGCAGATCAGGAAGACTCCCTGTTTGCGAGTCAGGAGATGCAGTTCTTCTATGGAGTCGTCGCAACCATCCGGAAGGAAGCTGTAAAATGTATGGAAGAGGTTTAAGGCGATAGCGTCATTTTCATACATGTTTACGAAAGATTTTGCCCTTTCAAGGTGTTCTTCCGCAACCGCATATTTCATAAGTAATCTGATCTGTTTTTTACGCTCGCCAAGCGTCTGTATAGTCATGGTGTTCCTTTTTTGTGTAACCACTCAGGTGAATAGGTAGAAGGTGGAAGGCTGTTAGGGGTCGGTTTCACGCAATCCATTTTACTTCAGCCTTCAGCCTTCAGCCTAACCACCTGAGCAGTTACGCTTTTTTGTTATGGCTTCTACCCATAGCCGGGTTTCTTTTTCAATGTCCTCTGCCTGTGTCAATGCCGTGACCACGGCGATTCGTCGGGCAGTTAAGGCCGTCAGTTTCGGGACATGTTCCAGTTTTATGCCTCCCATTACCGTAAAGGGCAGATCAGATACAGAGGAAAAAGTTTTTATGGCATCTGTTCCCAGGAAAGTGGACAGCCCCTTTTTGGTCTCTGTGGGATATAGCGGACCGATGTTGAAATAGGAGGCGCCTCTTGCCCGGGCAGAGGCTGCTTGTTCCATGGTGTTTGCCGAGACGCCTATTATGAGATCAGGGGCAATTCTTCTGACCTCATCGGCAGGTACGTCGCTGTTGCCCAGATGGATGCCGTCGGCTTCGGTCAGGAGGGCAATATCGACCCGATTATTTATAATAAAGAGAGCCCCTGCCTTTTTTGTCTCTTTGCGGAAGAATTTCGCCTTTTCAAACAGGGTCCGGTCGTCCGCCTCCTTGTCTCGGAGTTGGACGATGCGGGCTCCGCCTGCAAGCACCTTGGTCAGCCATTCATGGTCTGAGCGGCCGTTGGCAAGTTTTTCGCATGAGACCGGGTAGATGGTCACTTCGCGAATAAATTTTGCGATTCTCGAGTTGTGCACGGAATCCGGATTTTTCACAGGTCTCATTGTCGATTTCATTTTTAACTGTTGTATTCAACTTGATACTTAGCACTCTTTTATCTATATTAATAAACTTAACCTGATATTTCACCCTGGATTTGACACCAGGGTGTGTTACGGCTTTTTTATCTTAAAGCGTTTCGCACGTACCCGAATATTTATTTTTGAGGTTTAAAAAATGTTGGATGATAAATATGTTACGGAAAAGAAAGTAGAAATCACGATTGATGGCAAGACATACTATTTGCCCATGGTAGTCGGGTCGGAAGGCGAAAAGGCGGTCGATATCCGTTCATTGAGGGCACAGACAGGCTGTATAACACTGGACAGCGGCTACATGAACACCGGATCATGCTGCAGCAAGATTACCTTTCTTGACGGTGAAAAGGGGATATTAAATTACCGGGGGTACCGGATAGAGGACCTTGCGGAACACTGCTCTTTTATAGAAGTCGCTTATCTGTTGTTGCACGGCTATCTGCCCACTGTTGGAGAACTTAATTATTTCGGCCAGTTATTGGCTAAATTCGCCTTGCTGCATGAGGATATGGTCCATTTCTTTGACAGGTATCCTCCAAACGCACATCCTATGTCCATTCTTTCATCCATGGTAGGTTCACTGGTCAGTTTCTATCCTGAAATGGTCAATAATCCCCTGGAAAATATCGATCTGATGGCATCCCGGCTTTTGTCAAAGCTCAGGACGATTGCAGCCTTCTCTTACAGGAAATCCCTGGGGCATCCCCTGGTTTACCCCAGGCATGACTACTCCTATTGCGCAAATTTTCTGAATATGATGTTTGAATCGCCGGTCAGGCCCTATGAGGTTAATCCGGTTGAGGTGGCGGCCTTAAATAAGCTTCTTATTCTTCATGGGGATCATGAACAGAATTGTTCCACTTCAACCGTACGAATGGTGGGCAGTGCCAGGGTGAATCTATATGCCTCGATTTCCGCAGGTATCAGCGCTCTGTGGGGGCCGTTGCATGGAGGGGCCAATCAGGCTGTTATTGAGATGCTTGAGCAGATCCATTTAAAGGGCGGAGATTATAAAAAATATATTGAGCGGGCCAAGGACCCCAAAGATTCGTTCAGGCTGGTCGGTTTCGGCCATCGTGTGTATAAAAGCCATGATCCCCGTTCCAGGATTATCAAAAGAGCCTGTGATGATGTGCTTAGCGCCATGAATATGGCGAGTGACCCTCTTCTTGCCATTGCCAAGGAACTTGAAGAAGTAGCCTTAAAGGATGAATATTTTATTGAACGGAATCTTTATCCGAACGTTGATTTTTACAGCGGTATCATCTACCGGGCAATCGGTATTCCCATGAACATGTTTACCGTGATGTTTGCCTTGGGCCGCCTTCCAGGTTGGATTGCCCATTGGAAAGAGATGTGGGATGATCCCGACACTCGTATCGGACGGCCCCGTCAGATCTACACGGGCCCGTGTCAGCGTGAGTTTGTTTCTATTGAGGAGCGGAAGCTGGGTGACAGATAGTTACAGTTTGGTGGTTTTAGCTATATTTCGGCATCACGCTGAATAGTTACCTGATTTTTTTAACTCCATGCATTTATTCAAGGCAGACTGTTTTTTGCAGTCTGCCTTTTTCTGTTATCCTGCCTCATATCTTCGGATGGTCACAGATCTAATCATTCTAATTGAGATCTCAGATTAAAAAAAATCAGCTCTATCAAAAAAAGATTAATGAAAGGGGTGATTTTAGCCGATAGAGATAAATGGAGAAATGACATCGGAGCAAACCAATATGGCTGGAATCAATACAATCCTTTCAGGGTTTATTCAGGGTGCAGGGCTTTCTGAAAGCGCGTATGCGAAACCCGAGCAAACTGTTGCGCCGGTGGCCGAGAATAAACGTGTTGAAAAAGACGTTTTTGAACAGGGCCAATGGTGGAAAAATCGTACGACCAACGCAGCCGGGCAAGCCCCGAATTATGCGGTAAAGGCTTATCAGGGAGAGGCGGGTCCGGGGCAGCCTTTTGTAAATTTGGAGAAGAAGCCCGAAGAAGAACCTGCCCGCAAATCTTCTCCCACGGATAATGTGCGTCAGCCGCAAGATATAGAATCTTCGGATAAGGAGCGTAGCGGCCGGGTCAAAGTAGAGAATTCATTTGCACCAAAAGGGCTGGACGGTGAGCCGCTGGATCAGGAGGAGATGATTGCGATTGCCGAACTGAAACAAATCGATGCCGCTGTTCGTGCTCATGAAATGGCTCATCAGGCGGCAGGCGGGCCTTATGTCCGGGGTGGGGCCAACTACCAGTACAAACGTGGACCGGATGGGAAGCGGTATGCAGTTGCCGGCGAGGTCCAGATTGATACGTCAAGGGAATCCACACCCGAGAAAACTATTGCCAAGATGCGGACGGTTCGTGCCGCCGCTCTGGCTCCGGCCGATCCGTCCCCCCAGGACCGTAAAGTCGCCGGCGCAGCCTCTTCCGCCATTACCGACGCAAGACAGGAACAGCGCATGATAGAACTGGAAGCGGAAAAGAAGAGGGGAGAGGATGCTGCCAGGGCACGTGAGAATGAAGGCGATTCCACTGTAGGCCGCATTGAAGGCAGCGAGGCGTCACGACCCGGGTCGGAATTGTCCGGTCAACCTGTGGAAGGCGACAACCCATCAATCCCTGTAACCAGGCCTTATTTACCTGGTTACAGCGTTCAACCCACCAATAATCCAACCCAATACGGCAATGGCGGTCTGGATATAGTAGTTTAGTGTCTGCCTCGGGAACATGATCTTGTTCCAAATTTCGTAATAGCTCCGCGTATCCACTTCATGGTTTTTTCGTAACCCAGATAAACCGGAATTTTTTAAAGGTCCTGGATTCTGTTCAGTACCCCCCTGAGGGGTATAAGTACAAAAATATTTTCTAAGGTACTAAAAAATAAGATAACGTATTGACTGTGTTTGATACGTGTGTTAGTCAAAAGGCTTTTTCTGAATCTGACATTTCTTCTTTAGTAGTGTTAATAGTACTTAAATGTTACGGAAAATGAAATTTTTATATGTACTTCCCCCAAAAGGTGGTACTTTCCCAGTATGTTGAGTAGTCAGATGATATTCATTTAAACATTATTTTTAACTGGGAATGAGCGTGTGAGGTTTCAGGCCAGACGCGGATTTCTTTTTATTTATTGCTATAAAGGGGTGCGGGGCAATGCGTACTGATATCGTCCACATCGGTGCCGGCGAGTTGACTTACGAAATTCGTAATATAGTAAATGTCGGTGAAAAATTACAGAAAATGGGGATTAAGACCTATTGGGAAAATATCGGCGACCCAGTGGCAAAGGGTGAGAAAATACCTGAGTGGATGAAGAAGATTGTGGCTGAGGCGGCCATGGAGGATTCGTCTTATGCCTACTCTCCTACACGCGGCATTCTCAAGACAAGAGAATTTGTCGCTGAACAGACAAATCGGCTTGGCGGGGTTCAGATTACACCGGATGATATTATCTTTTTCAACGGGCTTGGTGATGCCATTGCAAAGGTGTATGGTTTATTAAAAAGGACTGCCAGGGTAGTTATGCCCGCTCCCAGTTATACGACCCACACGTCGGCAGAGGCGGCGCATGCCGGGGGGCATCATGTCTCATATGCTCTGGATCCGCACAACAACTGGTATCCTGATTTGGAAGATCTTGAGAACCGCATCAAATATAATCCGGCCGTGGCCGGAATTCAGATCATTAACCCGGACAACCCGACAGGAATGGTATATCCTGTTGAATTTCTGGAAAGGATAACAGATCTTGCACGAAAATATGACCTCTTCATGATCTGTGATGAGGTTTACCTCAATATTACATACAATGGTCAAAAGACAGTGCCGATTTCAACCGTTATAGGGGATGTGCCGGCTATTGCCATGCGGGGGATTTCCAAGGAGATGCCCTGGCCGGGATCCCGTTGCGGCTGGCTGGAAATCTATAATGCGGACAAGGATCCCTTGTTTGAAAAATATGTCTCCTCGATCCTGAATGCCAAGATGCTGGAGGTATGTTCAACTACTCTCCCGCAGAAGGTTATGCCCGCGATAATGTTCCATCCTGAATATGCTTCATATCTGGCAGAACGGATATCGAGGTATGAGATATGGTCCAATATTGCCTATGATTGCCTAAAGGATGTTGACGGGATTCTGGTGAACCGCACCAATGGAGCCTTTTACATGAGTGTGGTCTTTGAAGACGGGGCGATTAATGATTGCCAGACCTTAACGATTGCCGACGACAATGTGCGTTCCCATATTGAATCGCTTGTGAGCCGGCCTGACGTCTCGCTTGATAAGCGGTTTGTCTACTATCTTCTGGGTGCTACCGGTGTCTGTGTTGTTCCTCTTACATCTTTTGCTACCAGTCTTCAGGGGTTCAGGTCAACCCTGCTTGAAAGGGATGAGGCGTCCTTTCGCATGATCTTTCAGACAATCGCGGACTCCATCAGGAGATATCTCGCGTCCTAATGGACAATTACTAATTCGTAATTTTTTTCAGGTTTCGCTTCCTGCCCACGCATTTTGTGAGGATTTTCGGTTCTAGCCGTATCATGACCGGAAGGGAGCGCAATTTTTCATCATCTTTTTCACCATTTATACTGATGATTATAAGCCGGTCGTATCCACGGCCGTATGCGTTTGTGAGGTCTATTATTCCGCCCACTATGATCAATCGGCCGCTTTTCACACGGTCCTTGTAGCGAGCCAGGGCCTGCTCAATCTGGTAGTCAATATTATCTTCCACGCTATCCAGCCATTTTTCCTTCAGATTTTCTTTCTTCTCTTTTTTTGTTTTTTGGGGTTTTTTGGTTTTTTTCTTTTCAGGTTTTTGCGGTTTTATGGGCAGGTGCTTCAGGTCTTTCATGATGTCCGGCTCAAGCTGCACCAGGCCTTCCAGATAAAAACGGAGCGCCTGATTGCCTGTGTTGCCTGTAATCAACAGTATTGTCGATCTGAGACGGCGTACGCCGTAATCAACAGAGCCCTTTGCCAGTTCCAACTGGTTCCCTAAAACGCGTACGGTATAGACTTTGTCTTGCGGATTGCTCATTATGAGCTCCGGCTGTATCCTTGCATCCGGGTCAGCGAGCCATGTAATGTACGGTGTTGGCGGCGTCTTTAGTGACCGGCCCGGATGGGACGCTGTCATGGCAGTGAATTTGACGTTTGCATTGGTCATATCCTCCATGATTTCAAATGGAGGGCGGCCTGCCCTGAGTTTGTTTATGGGGCGCATTTCCGCTTGTATAACGTCTTGATGGATAGACGCTAGAAAAAGGGTGGCCAGGAAGAAAATCAGATAGGTTTTTTTTTGCATAGTGTTGTCCCGGATCTAAAGGTTGTGTAACTATTCAGCGTGATGTCGCAAAAAAATAATATCTTAACAATCTTCAGATTACCAGAACGGTTATTGCAGGTCAAATGCCGGTTGTCGTCTTGACAAAGAAAGTGAGCATACTTAATGTTGCAACCAAAATGGATTGCCTTCCTCAAAATATTCCTGTCATAACGGGCGATTTCGAGTAGGGGAGGCGCATAGGAGGAGATGGTGATAGAAACTGAGAAGAACTCTACGGAATCCATTGAAGATTCGCAGGATGACGAACTTCTGGTTGATGCTGAATCAGATTCTGAGGGTGGCGCTTCTGCTGAGACCTCTGAAGAGGATACAGGCGATGATCTCGCAGCAAAGCTTAAAGAGGCTCAGGCTCAGGCCATGGAGAGTCATGAAAATATGCTTCGGATAGCTGCGGAATCTGAAAATTTTAAAAAGAGGATTTTGCGGGAACAGGAGAATCAACTGAAATATGCGGAGGAAAACCTTCTTAAAGAGCTTCTTCCTTCGATAGATAATCTTGAGAGGGCCATGTCCGAGGAGCATAACACGGATGATATTTCCGTTTTGATGGAAGGTATTGAGCTGACCCTGAAAGGGCTTCTGTCCGCTCTTGAGAAGTTCGAGTGTAAACCGATTAAAAGTGTAGGCAATCCTTTTGATCCCAATTTTCATGAGGCCATTGCCATGGAACCAAGCAGTGAGATTCCCGAACAGAGTGTTATAAATGAATTTGAAAAGGGATATCTTTACAAGGACAGGCTGCTAAGAGCGTCAAAAGTTATTGTTTCAAAAGGTAATGCGGATGAGTAAGCATTTTATGAATCTGCTTTTAAGTATAAGGAGATATAATTATGGGAAATAAAATCATTGGAATTGATCTGGGCACAACGAATTCGTGCGTGGCAATAATGGAGGGCGGTGATCCGAAAGTTATCACCAATGTTGAAGGGAACAGGACTACCCCCTCGGTAGTGGCTTTTTCGGATGCCGGCGAGCGGCTGGTCGGGCAGGTGGCCAAACGCCAGGCCGTTACAAACCCCACCAGGACGCTTCATGCCATCAAGCGGTTGATCGGCAGGAAATTTTCGGATGCCGAGGTTGCCAAAAGCATTGACATCAGTCCGTTTAAGATCACAAAGGGTAAAGATAATGATGCAGTTGTTGAGGTGGACGGCAAGGCGTATACGTCTCCCGAGATTTCCGCGATGGTGCTGGCCAAGATGAAACAGACCGCGGAGGAATATCTTGGCGAAGATGTAACAGACGCCGTGATCACGGTTCCCGCCTATTTCAATGACAGCCAGCGTCAGGCGACAAAGGACGCGGGACGTATCGCCGGACTCAACGTACAGAGGATTATCAATGAACCGACCGCGGCTTCGTTGGCCTATGGCCTGGATAAGAAGGAAGAAGAAAAGATAGCCGTGTTTGACCTTGGCGGAGGCACGTTTGATGTTTCCATCCTGGAGATCGGTGATGGTGTTTTTGAAGTAAAGTCCACCAATGGCGACACTTTTCTTGGCGGTGAAGATTTTGATATGCGGATCGTTACCTGGCTTGCGGATGAATTTAAAAGGGACCAGGGAATTGACCTGCGGAATGACAAGATGGCCCTGCAGAGGTTGAGGGAAGAGGCTGAAAAGGCGAAGATGGAGCTCTCCACTACCATGGAGACGAACATCAACCTGCCGTTTATTACCGCGGATGCCTCAGGTCCCAAGCATCTGAACATCAAGTTGACCCGGGCAAAATTTGAGACTCTGGTATCTGATCTGGTCGATCGGACGGTAGAACCGTGCAGGATGGCTATGAAAGATGCCGGTCTATCAGCCTCTGATATCAACGAGGTGATACTGGTAGGTGGTATGACCCGCGTGCCGAAGGTGCAGGAAAAGGTAAAGGAAATCTTCGGAAAAGAGCCCAACAAGGGCGTCAATCCTGATGAGGTTGTTGCAGTCGGCGCCGCGATTCAGGGTGGTGTTCTTAGAGGAGATGTCAAGGACGTATTGCTGCTTGATGTTACTCCGCTCTCCATGGGGATTGAGACTCTGGGCGGTGTTTCCACCAAGTTGATCGAGAAGAATACGACTATTCCTACTAAAAAGAGCCAGATATTTTCCACTGCGGCGGATAATCAGCCGGCGGTTTCCATTCACGTCCTGCAGGGAGAAAGGGAAATGGCTGCTAATAACAAGAGCATCGGCCGGTTTGAACTGGCCGACATTCCACCCTCTCCCAGAGGTGTTCCTCAGGTTGAAGTGACTTTTGATCTGGATGCAAACGGCATACTCCATGTATCGGCCAAGGACCTTGGAACAGGCAAGGAGCAGTCGATCAAGATTACGGCATCTTCCGGCATCTCAGAGGATGAGATCAAACAGATGCAGAAAGATGCGGAACTGCATGCCGAAGAGGATAAAAAACGTAAGGAAATTGTTGAGACGAGAAATCAGGCGGATTCCATGGTTTATGCCACTGAGAAGAGCCTTAAGGATCTCGGAGACAAGGTTGATGCCGAAACCAAGTCCAATGTTGAGAAAGAGATTGAAAAGCTTAAAAAACTTCTTGAGGACCAGAACAGTGATGTCGATGTCCTGAAGAAGGGTATCGAAGATCTGACGCAGGCCTCGCATAAGCTGGCTGAGATCATGTATTCCCAGGCCACCAAGGACCAGGCTGGGCCTGATGCGGGCGCGGGAGCAGAGGATGCGGGCGGAAAAAAGGATGATGATGTGGTGGACGCCGATTTTGAGGAGGTCAAGTAGTGCGAGGTGTGATCGAATAAGGGTAATCTGATAAAAAAACCGGGAGTGTGGGAGAAATTGATCCCACCTCCCGGTTTTTTTATGTAAAAATTTTAAGGGTTCGCAAGTGAAAATTCTATCTGGTATTCAACCATCCGGACAGCTTCATATCGGTAATTATTTCGGCATGATGCTTCCCATGATCCGTAATATGGAGCGGGGGGAACTGTACGCC
>DAOVYS010000152.1 GCA_030635485.1 Pseudomonadota bacterium
AGATGTTTATACGGGGCAACACCCATGGCCTTGAGCATTGTGGGCCAGTAAATAGCGTGCGGTTTCAGGATGTCCTTTGCAATTACGTGTTCCACGTTATCCCAGTATCGGGAAAAATCCGGTCCGTCCGGGTAACCGATGCCTGTAAGGTAATTGATAAGGGCATCAAACCAGACATATGTTACAAAGCGGTCATCAAACGGCAGGGGGATTCCCCAGGTGAGCCTGCTGACAGGTCTTGAAATGCACAAATCCTCCAACGGCTCTTTCAGAAAAGAAAGCACCTCGTTTTTGTAACGGGCCGGGGTGATGAATTCAGGATTGCTCTCAATGTGGTTAATGAGCCAATCCTGATATTTGCTCATTCGGAAGAAATAGTTCTGTTCACTGATCACTTCAGGGACAGTCTTGTGGTCTGGGCATTTGCCGTCAACCAGGTCCTTTTCAGTCACAAATCTTTCGCAGCCCTTACAGTAGTGGCCTGAATATTCGCTGAAATAGAAGTCATCGTTATCGTAGATCTTCTGGAGAATGGTCTGTACCAGCTTTATATGGACCTCGTCTGTGGTTCGGATGAAATTATCAGGCTTGATCGAAAGGATCGGCCATGTCTCACGGAACATTTGGCTGATCCGGTCGACAAACTCCTTTGAAGACTGACCGGAATCCTGTGCAGCCTGGGCGATCTTGTCGCCGTGTTCATCGGTGCCTGTCTGGAAACGGACGTCTTTACCGCATAAGCGCAGAAATCGACTCATCGTGTCCGCAACAATGGTCGTGTAGGCGTGGCCCAGGTGAGGTTGGGCATTGACGTAGAAGATAGGTGTAGTGATGTAGACGCTCATGATTTTTCTTTTTTAGGACCTTTTTTCTGCAATTTTCGTGGTTTACTGATTACGACAGCCCTTTCCCAATCCTTGCGGCTTAGAACAAGCGTCTTGTTCCTGTCTTCAATGTTGACGACCTTGATCAGCTCCTGCAGCACATTATGCTGCAGGACCTTGTAGGTCTCTTCATCCAGTGTAATATTTTTGCCTACTCCTGGCATGTGTTTTTTAACAGCATGATAGGCCTCAAATTCATAATTGAGACAACAGAGCAGACGGTTGCAGATACCTGAAATTTTGGCGGGATTTAACGGAAGATTCTGCTCTTTGGCCATTTTGATCGAGACAGGAGTGAATTTTTTTATAAAAGAGGAACAGCATAATTCACGGCCACAGTATCCGAGCCCGCCTATCATCTTGGTCTCATGACGCACGCCGATCTGCCGCATCTCTACCCTGGTACGGAATTCTTGAACAAGGGCCTTTACGAGCTCTCTGAAATCGACTCGGATATCTGATGTAAAGTAAAAGATGATCTTGCTGCCGTTAAAAAAACGCTTCACCTTTATGAGTTTCATTACAAGCTTAAATTTTTTAATCAGCTCATGGCAGAGATCAAACGCCTTTTTTTCTTGGACCACCAGCTTTTCGTACCTGGCAATTTCTTCCCTGGTTCCTCTTCGGATTGCCGTGTATAGAGCCTTTATTTTACCGGAATTCTCTGTGGGCAACCATGTGCTGGAATTGGCGATTCGGGCCGGCTCCAGGCCGTGGTCTGTATGCACCATCACAACCTCGTCGATTTTCAGGTTCCAGATGCGTGAAGAGGCGCGGGTGATGTGCTCGTCCTTGCGGAATCGGATCATGTACCAACTGTCCGGTTTCCGGTCGGATCGATTATGTTTTTCCGGTTTGGATTCCGTCTCGTCGTGTTGTTTGTCTGTCGAGGTGTCGGGTATGTTTTTTTGTGTGGACATTTTCTTTAATCGATTCCAGATCCCTTTCTAATTTTTTTGTTGGGTGGTGTTGTAACAATACGTATTGTCAGTTAGTTAGTGCCTTTCTGAGGGCGTCGGCCAAATCTTTCATAATAACAGGCTTCATTATATATTCCCTAATACCCATAGACTTGGCTTTTTCTTTAGATATAGTTTCGCTGAATCCCGACAATATGATAATAGGGATGTCAGGTTTAATCTTTATTAACTCCTTGGCAAGAATATCACCACTCATATTGGGCATTGCCATATCGGTCAGCACAAGATCAAATTTATCAGGTTGTGATTGGAAAGCCTTCAGTGCATCCAGACTACTGTTCCGGACCGTTACTTGATAGCCCAATTTCTCTAACATCTTCCGTAATATGCTGATATTGACTTCTTCATCATCGACAACGAGGATATGTTCATCCCCCATCTGTATTGACTCAGTGGGAGTGGCTTTGGTTTTCATCCCATGCATCTCTATAAGCGGCAGATAAATATTGAATGTCGACCCCTTGCCCAGTTCGCTATAAACAGTTATATATCCATTATGGCTTGCGACTATCCCATGTATCATGGAGAGTCCCATGCCGGTCCCTTTGCCCACTTCTTTTGTAGTAAAAAACGGCTCGAAAATTCGTTCTTGCACAGTTTTTCCCATGCCGTGACCCGTATCACTTATAGTCAGTTTTACATAGTCGCCAGGCTTTAGATCTGGATACGGAATGAGGGATTCGGCATCAAGGTGAACATTGACCAGACTCACGGACAGCGTTCCACCTTTGTCCTCCATGGAATGATAAGCATTTGTGCAAAGATTTATTAAAATTTGATGGATCTGGGTCGGGTTGCCCATAACGGCTCCGCATTCATTGTCTATATTCTGACTGATTTCAATGGTTGTCGGTATTGATGACCTTAAAAAAATCAGTGCTTCCTTAATTGCGGATTGTATCTCAAGCGGCTTTTGTTCCTTGTCGTGATGACGGCTGAATGTGAGAATTTGTTGAACCAGCTTTTTGGCACGCTTAGATGCCTTAAGGACCTCCTTTAAGTCTGTTTCGGCAGTGCTGTTTTCAGGCACCTCGTCCATTGCCATCTCCGTGTATCCGATTATGGGGAAGAGAATGTTGTTAAAGTCGTGGGCAATGCCTCCTGCCAGAGTTCCGATGGACTCCATCTTTTGGGCCTGCAGGAGTTGGTCTTCAAGATGTTCGCTCTCGGTAATGTCGATAAAACTTTCCAGACCGCCGATAGGTTGACCATTTTCGTCATTAAGCAGATCCAGATTTTTTGAAATTATGATATCTTTACCATTAATATGCATTTCGCATTTTTTGCCATAGATCGGCTTATCAATTTCTTTATCAAAAAGGCTGCATCCTTTTTTGCATTCATCACAATCAAGGATCTCAATACAGTCTCTTCCTATAACTTCCTTTGTCTTTAACCCGGTAATTTTTTCAGCTTCTTTGTTCCAGTATGTGATTTTTCTATCAATGTCTACTGTGAACAAACCGCTCGGTATTGTCTGAAGTATCAGTTGAGATCTTGCCTCGGACTTACGCAGTGCTTCCTCTGCCAGTAAGCGTTCGGTGATATTACGAGCTACACCGGTGCTGCCTGCCGGTTTATTGTCGGCATCCAACAGTGATGTTACATTTAACTCCACAGGAACCTTTTTCCCATCCTTATGTATAAGATCAAATTCATAATTAGACGTTTTTCCGCCGGAAAGACCTTGCCTGAAGCGGTCGGCCGTTGATTTTATATGTTCAGGGGCAAGGATTTCAGTGAAATGATGTCCTATCAGATCTTGGACAGGGTGACCGGTTATCCTTTCGATTTCAGGGTTAAGATAGGTAAACCTGCCGTTTTGATCTATAGTAAAAACGATATCGGTTATAGTTTCAACAAGTGTGCGATATTTTTCTTCACTTGCCCTCAGCGTATCCCTGGCTTGATTGAGCCGTATCAAAACAGAGACCAGCCCGAAAATAGTGACACCGAGGAATAGCGCAAGCCCGCTGAGGGTGTAGATAAGGAGCATGGTTTTCTGGGTCAACTTGGATGTGGAGGTTAAAATGCCTATGGTCTACTCTTGGTTTGATTTTACATAATTCAGGGTAACATATAAAATAGCCGTGACGAAACATAGGAAAACAAGTGTACCCCCAAAGATCAGCATGTATTTTTTCTTAAACATATGAGTACCCCCTTTACTTCAACACTGCCTGAATAGTTACAAGACCATCAGTCTTGATGGCGTCGTAAAAAAAAATCGATCTACTGCGTCGCAGGATGCCTAAAGTAAGCCAAAGAAAAGTACTTCACAGACTAGGGCACGGTTACAGTTCCGGTCAAGCTGTTTTTTAGCCTTGTCTACCAGAAGAAGTCTGTCGGAAAGCTCTTTCAGGCTCCACCGTTTCCGCGCGGCATCCATAAAAGGAAAAAGATCACGGCTTATGAGCATGGATTCGGATGCACCTGTTCCAAGAAGAATCAGGTCCCTGAGCCAGATTTTGATGAGATCGAGGAGTTCGTACAGATTTTCCTTAAGCTTTGCCGCTATATCGGCCATATTCAGAACAATTTCCACGGATTCCGGCCTGCCTTTAGACAGTCTTAAGAACCTTTCCACGATCTCCCGTCTGAATGAAAGCAGGTCTTTTTTTAATAGAAGTCTTGCCCTTCCAAGGCTCCCCTCCGCCACTGCAGCCAGAGTGGCTGCCTCTTCGTCGGAAATTCCGTTTTCAGCATTGAGGGCCTTGGAAACCAGATTATAGGGAAGGGCGTAAAAGGGGATTATCTGACACCTTGAAACAATGGTTGAAAGGATCTCGCCCGCCTCATCGGCGGTCAGGATAAGGACTGTGTTTTCCGGAGGTTCCTCCAGGGTCTTTAAGAGGCTGTTTGCAACTTCTTTGCGGCGCATGGTGTTGTGGATATCCTCAAACAGCACCATCCTGTGTCTGGCCTCAAAGGGTGGATAGGTCAATTGGTGTTTTAGTTCGCGCACCTGTTTTATCTTGATGTGCACCCCTTCCGGTTGAATGAGAAGCAGGTCCGGATGGTTGCCTGAGCGGAATTTGACACAGGAGGAACAATTGCCGCAGACATCCTGGTCTACCGGGGAGAGGCAGTTGGCATATGCCGCAAATGTGAGCGCGCATCGCTTTTTGCCCACACCCGCGGGTCCCCTGAAAAGATAGGCATGGCTCATCTTTTCCCGGTGAAAGGATTTCTTGAGAAGCTTTTTTGCCTTTTCCTGAGCTATGAGGGAATTGAAACTTAGATGCATTTCTTTTATTCCAGGCGATTATTCGTAACCGTTTACCAGGGGTACAAACTTACGGGAACCTCTATTCAAGAAAAGACATCTGCCTAGGTACTGTTGTCTTGTCCCTGTTTTTTTGTTCCTGGATCTTAAGGGGCTCCTCCTCCTCGGATGCTCGACCGTTTACAAAGAGGAATCGTTCAAGAGTTCTCTGGTATTCCGTCCACTGGTGGCCGGGATCCCGCATCTGGTCTCCCAGCCGGTTGATATAGTTTATCTTGGCGTCCAGGTCGTCCAGGAAGTTCAGGATAAAGGCCTCGCGGGTCATGGGGAGAGCCGGGGAGCCGAATTCGTGACGTCCGTGATGACTTAAAATCAGGTGTTTTAATCTGACTCCGAGTTCCTCGGGAAAATCCGGGAGTTTTCTTATATTCTCCTGAATCATGTCAACACCGATCACAAGGTGGCCCACAAGCCGGCCTTTGTCCGTATAGTCAAAGGGAAAGGCGTCAATTCCAAATTCCTCGATTTTCCCAATGTCATGGAGCAGCGCGCCGGCAATGAGGATCGATCTGTCAACATCGGGATAAAGGTCCGAGACCTTGTCTGCCAGCCTGGTCACTGCGAGAGTGTGTTCAAGTAAACCGCCCATATAGGCGTGATGCATAGATTTTGCCGCCGGCGCCTTTTTGAATTTTTTTAGAAATCCGCTATCCTTGAAAAAGAGGAGAAGAAGCTGCTGGAGATGTGGATTTTTTACTGTTTTTACAAGTTTCATAACCTCTGCGGTCATGCTTTTGATCTCATAAGGCGCAGAGGGGACAAAAAGGGTCATGTCCAGGTTCGAATCGTCGACCGCCTTTAACGTATTGATCTTGAGCTGTAATACTCCTTTATAGGCCTGGGCCTGCCCTTTTAGCAATACAACTCCGCCCGGTCTGCATTCCGCCATCCACCTGTCCGCATCATCCCATACCCGGCCGGCCATTTCACCTGTACGGTCCATCAAGTTAAGCATCAGATACGGGCTCCCGGTTCGGGTCTCGGCACGACTGACATTCTTAATAAGGAAAAGTCCTTCTATATTCCGTCCGTCCCGGATCTCTTTTATGAATAAATTTTTTTGGAGTTCCATGGCCGGATATTACATGTCACTCCTGTTGTCGTCAAGGGCAAAGGGCAGCGGGGCAGGTGCCGGGTGCCGGGTGCCGGCAAAAACAATTGAAAAATCTATCCGTATGCAATATCGTGCGGAAAGTACGTGTGGTTTGCCTTGCCCCCCCGTGATTGGTTACACCGGGATGCTGGTGAACTCTCACATCCCTGGGGTCAAACCTATATGCCTGCTGAACTATTACAAATTTGGTCATATCAGACATCAATCAAGGAGTGACAATATGGAAAGATTCAGGATCAAGGTGCTTAACAAAATTGCGCCTGAAGGTTTAGCTCTTCTGGATGACCATTACAGTGTTGGTCCGGGTGAAGAGGA
>DAOVYS010000019.1 GCA_030635485.1 Pseudomonadota bacterium
AATCCGGAGAAGGCATTCCCCTAAAAAACGGGCCGTTCAGGCCTCAACAGCCTTTGCGGCCCGCCGGAATCACGGGACCGAGTCCCGTGGGAGGAAGGAACGAATAGATTGGTCATGGAATTATGTAACCGTTCACCAGGGGTACGAACTTACGGGATTATTGCAGCCGGACAGTCACCATAAGTATCTTTTTGGAAGTCTTGGAATTTTCTGTTTGCATTTCATCAGGGGAAAAGACAGCGTCCCTCGAAGTCAGGATCTGTCGCAGACCGGGCAGTTCTTCATTTTTCAGGATAATCAGGAGGACATCATCTTTCAATAGTCGGGCCTGCCACTTTTCAGAATCCATCAGTTTATGAAAAAGATCGGCATACTGCTCAGGAGCACCTGCGTTTACCGTGACCATAATGTCAGGGGTCAGCCTATGTCCGGAATATGGGTTGGCTTTTATAGAATGTTTGCCTGGAGCCCCCCTGTCAGGTCCCAGGGATACAAAACCGACGCCTGCTTCAGGCTGTCTTCCGGCAGATGGAGCCATGCTCTCCACCATGGCCGGCGGATGAATATGAAACGGCGCCTTTGCAAATTGACGGTTAACCACGGAACGAGGTGGTACTTCAGGATGACCGGCAGGCTGACTACTCTCCGTCTTCTGGTCGGTCGTGGTTGGAGTTTCAGAGGATGCGGGAACGGCTTCAGGCGTTTCAACGGTATGGGTATTCTCTGCAATTACGATTTTTTCGGGCAGGGCTGGATTATTCGCAGGCCCTCCGTAATTTGTCTTCATAAGAGTTACGGTAAGAAGCGCTACCACAATTGCAGCGGCTGCCGCGGACAGGGAGAGATTAATCGGCCGGGCCTGTTTGAACTGTTCGATGAGTCTTAAGAACAGATTTTTCTGTTCAAGCTTTTCATGGATCCCCGTAAGCATGCCGGAAGGAGCGGACGCCGGTTCCACTTCATTGAGCCATTGCACCGTTTTCTGAAAAGATTTCCATTCACTGGAGCAGTCTGCGCAGGAGTTCACATGACCCTGAAGCATGGATATTGTTTTTGTATCGAGTTCGTGATCCGACCATGCGGAAAACATATCCTGAAACCTAAGGCACTCTTTTGGTGTTGTCATAGCTGTCTAAAACCTTATGCCAGATTTTTTTGACGGATTTACTTGAGCCCTAAACACACCTTTTACAAGATCATCAAAAAAGGTGCTTGATTTTATTTTTAAGTGCATTCCTGGCCCGGTTCAGCTTGGATTTTACCGTTCCCAAGGGCACGCCTAAAACTTCGCTTATTTCCTCGTATGTCATCTCCTGGAGGTCACGCATTATCAAAACCTCTTTTTCCGCTTCAGGCATGGCTGCAATCGCTTTTCTGACTATCCTGGTTCTGTCCTTTTGTTCGATTTGTCTTTCCGGCGAATCATCATTAGACAGGTAAATCGGCTGCTCCGGATTATCAAGTGAACGGGATGTGAAAAATCCTCTTCTCTGTAGCTTTTTCAGCCGGTTCCGACAATGATTGACCGCAATCTGATAGAGCCAGGCTGAAAATTTTGAATCATCCCTCAGCATCGACAGTGAACGGTAAGCCGTAATAAATATGTCCTGGGTAATGTCCTTTGCTTCCTCCGGAACCTTGAGATAGTTCAGAGCCAGGTTGTAGATACCGGTCTGATAGAGCATCACCAGTCTGTTGAATGGCTGAGAGTCGCCTTTACGCAGGGCCTTGACCAGTTCGGCGGTCTCCTGCCTGAGTTTTTCCTTATGGTTGTTTTTTGGGCAACTCACTGATTCTTATTCCGTACTTATCTAATGACATCGGCTCATGGAAAAAGTTCCCTGATTAGTCTTTTTGTAAAATTTGAATACAAAAAAGGCCGTTATCGATTCCAAGTCACTAAACCAAAAATAAAATTAAACCTCAACCGTTATCACCAGCTACTCTTTTATTGACTGCTATTGCATTTTAAGGTACTTGTGTATGGTTGGGTATCGGTTATGCGGCACCCGGTAATTATAAAACGTTTTTCGGAACCAACCAACTATTGTCAATATGGCGTTATAACACGCTTATTTTACCCTGAATGGCAGCAATAACAACCTCCAATATCCTGGGCATCTCCGCCTATTATCACGATAGTGCCGCTGCATTAGTGACAAACGGTGTTATCACGGCCGCGGCCCAGGAGGAACGTTTTTCACGAAAAAAACATGATGCCGGCTTTCCGGTATCAGCTGTCAGGTACTGCCTGTCCGAGGCAGGGATTAAAATCACGGACCTTGACCACGTTGTATTTTACGATAAACCCTTTTTGAAATTCGAAAGGCTCCTTGAGACCTATCTGGGTTTTGCCCCCCGGGGCCTGCGCTCCTTTACGGCAGCCATG
Source organism: Pseudomonadota bacterium (assembly GCA_030635485.1). Lineage (GTDB taxonomy): Bacteria > Desulfobacterota > Desulfobulbia > Desulfobulbales > DAOVYS01 > DAOVYS01. The sequence continues at coordinate 2,390 of DAOVYS010000019.1, forward strand.
CCGGTCTGGTTAAAGGAAAAGCTGTTTTTGAAAAATACGCTTAAAAAGGAATTGGCAGCTCTTGGGGGTTGCAAAACATCACAGCTCCCTCCACTTCTTTTTACCGAGCATCATCAGTCCCATGCCGCTTCCGCCTTTTTCCCCAGTCCTTTTGATGATGCGGCCGTCCTCTGCCTGGACGGGGTAGGCGAATGGGCTACAACATCGGCCTGGCACGGGCAAGGCAACAGGCTTATCCCTCTCTGGCAGATCGATTTTCCACATTCCCTGGGCCTTCTCTATTCCGCATTCACCTATTACACCGGATTCAAAGTGAATTCCGGCGAATACAAGCTCATGGGCCTTGCTCCGTATGGTGAGCCTCGCTTTGTGGACCGGATCATGGACAATCTCCTTGATCTGAAGGAGGATGGGACGTTCCGGTTGGACATGGACTATTTCGACTATGCCACAGGCCTTACCATGACAAATCACAGGTTCAATAAACTTTTTAATGGGCCGCCGCGAAAAAGGGAGTCTGAAATCACACAGCGGGAGATGGATCTTGCACGTTCCATCCAGGTAGTGACCGAGGATGTCGTGATGCGGTTGGTCCATACGATTCAAAAGGAGACCGGAGCCAAAAATCTGTGCCTTGCCGGCGGTGTTGCCTTGAACTGCGTTGCAAACGGTCGGATCATGCGCGAGGGGCCTTTTGAGAAAATCTGGATTCAGCCCGCGGCAGGCGATGCGGGAGGCGCGTTGGGGGGTGCGATTGCGGCGTGGCACCAATACGGTAATCATGAACGTATTTCGGATGGCGTTGACAAGATGCGAGGCTCCTACCTGGGGCCCGGATTTTCAGAAGGTGAAATCAAGACATTTCTGGGCTCAATGTCAGCGCCCTTTAAACAGCTTTTCGACGATGAACTGTTCACGCGTCTGGCCGAGATTCTGGCTCAGGGCAAGGTGGTCGGCTGGTTCCAGGGCAGGATGGAATTCGGACCCAGAGCCCTGGGCGGCCGTTCCATTTTGGGAGACCCGCGGAACAGCGACATGCAGTCGGTCATGAATCTTAAGATCAAATACAGGGAGTCCTTTCGCCCCTTTGCGCCCTCCGTACTTGCCGAGCAGGTGTCAGACTATTTTGATCTGGACGGTGAAAGTCCGTACATGCTTATCGTGGCGCCGGTCAGGGAGGAACTCAGGGTAAGGCTGTCCGGGGATGGGAAGGAAAAATTCGGGATAGAAAAACTTAAAATCAGGCGTTCTGAATTGCCGGCCATTACCCATGTGGATTATACTGCCCGTATTCAGACCGTGCATAAGGAAACGAATCCGCGCTATCACGCGTTGATCAGCCGGTTTTATGAACGTACCGGCTGCGGGGCGCTCGTGAATACATCTTTCAACGTGCGGGGTGAACCTATTGTCTGCACGCCCGAGGATGCGTACCGCTGTTTCATGCGTACAGAGATGGATTATCTGGTGCTTGAAAATTTCCTGCTGGACAAAAAACAACAGCCTTGCCGGGAGAAAGATGAATCCTGGAAAACCGAATTTGAACTGGATTGATTGGAACTTCAGGTGGATAGACTGAAGGTGGAAGCCTCTTAGGAACAAATTATACGCGATTACACAATCTTTAATAATTTTTGACCTTACTCCCTTAACCTGTAAGCGCTCACAGGTGCTGCAGCTGTGCGTGATCAGGGTGACCGGCTATAGCTAAACTATGCTGGTTGCCCTGATCACGTGCAGATGCGGTGCCTGTGAACGCTTACAACTGAACAAAATGTTTGCAGAATACAATAAACCGAACAAAAAGGACCTCCGCCGGTTCGGACAGATCCTGGGCGCTTTTATTGCCATTATTTTCGGGCTCCTGGCCCCCTTTTGGGCGGATCGTCCCTTCCCTGCTTGGCCTGCCTGGCCGTGGGCGGTTGCCGGAATCCTGTGGTTGTGGGCCTTCGTGCTTCCAGGGACCCTTTACCCGCTTCATCGTTTTTGGATGGGGCTTGGATCGATTCTTGGCCGGATAAATACGCGGATAATACTGACCATTCTTTTTTACTGCATGATGGTTCCGATCGGGCTTATAATGCGCATTGGAGGAAGGGACCCAATGGCCCGCCGTTATGATCCGGACGCGGTCACATACAGGACGGCATCCCGGAAAAAACAACCTGAAAGTATGGAGAACCCTTTCTGATGCTCGATTTTTTAAGTGATTTCTGGAATTTTTTTCGAGAACGTAAAAAATATTGGCTTTTACCTATAATTATCGTATTGCTGCTACTCGGCACCCTTATTGTTCTCACTCAGGGTTCGGCTGTTGCGCCCTTTATTTACACATTGTTCTGATATTACAGATCTTGTCGGGTGGTCAAGTCGACCACTCAACCATTCAACATATTTGGTGAATGACTATGGGAATACAAAAAAAATCATACCCTGAAGGACGATCAAACAAAACAACAAACGTTCTGGGTCTGTGTCTCGGAGCATCCACAGTGACGGTCGTTCATGTGAGAGAGAAATCCGATGTTGATGCAGGGACGGATTGTGTTCGAGAGATAGTTAAATATTCGGTGCATCCCCATGACGGGGACCCGAAACGGACATTGCTTAAGGCGCTCAGTGATTTTGATATCGATTCCTTTGACCGTGTTGCGGCCACGGGCAGGAGGTTCAGAAAATTTGTCAACCTTTCCTCGTTACCCGAACCGGAAGCAGTCGAACACGCCTACGCCTTTGTCAAATCCGACGATGTTGCATGCAATGCTGTAGTATCCGCGGGAGGTGAGACCTTCATGGTCTATGTCTTAAATAAACGCGGCCGGATCTCAAATGTCCTGACAGGCAACAAATGCGCTTCAGGGACCGGCGAATTTTTTCTTCAGCAGCTTCGAAGAATGGACGTGTCCCTTGAAGAGGCGGCCCAGTGGTCTGCCAAAGAAAAGGTCCATTATGTCTCGGGCCGATGTTCGGTTTTTTGCAAGTCGGACTGCACCCACGCCACCAATAAGGGGGTTCCCAAATCAAGGGTCACGGCCGGTCTCTGCAAGATGATGGCGAGCAAGGTACTTGAGCTTCTTAAAAGGGTGGAGCGTAAAGACATCATGATCACGGGCGGCACGGCCCATAACAAGATGATGATCGAGTATCTCCGCCAGGATATTCCAGGTCTGGTAGTGCCTGAAGAGGCGCCCTATTTTGAGGCGTTAGGAGCAGCGATCTGGGCTCTTGAAAACGAGACCGACCCCTTTCCCGGGACGGACGGCCTTTTCAAGACCGAGGCAACCTCTTTTGATACATTGCCTCCATTAAGGGATTATGAGCATATAGTGGAATTTAAGACCATGGAGACAGGGGAAATCAGGCCTGGAGATGTCTGCATCCTGGGACTTGACGTGGGTTCCACTACTACCAAAGCGATTCTTCTGCGCAAAGAGGACGATGCCATGCTCGCGTCCATCTATCTGCGCACAAACGGCGATCCGGTGGGAGCATCCAGGTTGTGCTATCAGAATATCCTGGATCAGGTCAAAGAGAAGCTCGACCCATCGGAAATCTCCATCATCGGTCTGGGCGTCACAGGTTCAGGCCGTCAGATCGCCGGTCTTCATGCACTCACCGACGGCGTACTAAACGAGATAATAGCGCATGCCACGGCCGCCGTCTATTTTGATCCAAAGGTGGATACCATATTCGAGATCGGCGGCCAGGACGCAAAGTATACGTACATCACCAATTCGGTGCCGTCGGATTATGCAATGAACGAGGCCTGTTCCGCGGGAACCGGATCATTTCTGGAAGAGTCGGCACACGAGACGCTCGGTATCAAGATGGAAGATATTGCAGACGTTGCGCTCATGGCTGAAAATCCTCCTAACTTTAACGACCAGTGTGCAGCATTCATCACATCCGATATCAAGAACGCTATTCATGAAGGTGTTGAACATAAGGATATAGTTGCCGGTCTGGTCTATTCCATCTGCATGAACTACTCAAACCGCGTCAAGGGCAACCGGCCGGTCGGGGAGAAGGTTTTTATGCAGGGAGGGGTCTGTTACAACAGTGCGGTCCCGCTTGCCATGGCATCCCTTGTGGGCAAGCCCATTGTGGTTCCGCCCGAACCCGGTCTCATGGGTTCGTTCGGCGTTGCACTCGAGGTCAAAAAGAGAATCGACTTAAAGCTGACCAAGGAGAGTTCCTTTGACCTCAATGTCCTTGCAAACAGAGAGGTGGAATACGGAAAGACCTTTACATGCAGGGGAGGAAAGGGGAAATGCGACCGCAGGTGCCGGATCGCAATGATCATACTTGACGGCAGGAAATACCCCTTTGGGGGCGCCTGTAACCGCTACTACAACATGCGGAACGAGATCAAGTTCGATGTTGAAGCTCTGGATCTTGTCCGTATCAGGCAGCAGCTGGTATTTGACAAGTATGCGGGCCGCGTTGCCCGTGATGCGAAGAAAAGGGGAAGAATCGGATTCAATCGGAGCTACCTGGTAAACACCTATTTCCCTCTCTATTCGACCTTTTTTGCCGAACTCGGATTTGAATCAATCCTTCCGGACTCGCCGTCCAAGGAGGGTATTGATCAGAGAAATGCCGCGTTCTGCTATCCCGGAGAACTGAGCCATGGTTTTTTTCATACTCTATTGAATATTGAAGATCCTTTGGATTATATCTTCCTGCCCCATTTCAAGGCGGTTCCGACCCAGTCGGACAACACGAGTTCCCAGGTCTGTCCGCTGGTCCAGGGTGAGACCTTTTATCTTAGAGCCGCATTTAAGAGAGAACTGGACGAACTCGGTAAAAAAGGGACTAGACTCCTGGCCCCGCTTCTGAACCTGACAAAAGGTATTGAAAGCGCCCAAGCTCCGCTGGTCGAAAGCGCGCTTAAGATGGGAATAAGCAGAAAGGAGGCAAAAGAGGCCTTTAAAAAGGCGCTTCTCAGACAGGAAAAATGTATGGCGGAATTCAAGGAGATCGGCAGGAGGGTCCTTTCCGATCTGGAGGCAAATCCGGAAAAGACCGCTGTTGTGATGTTCGGCCGCCCATACAACGCGTTTGTTGAAGAGGCGCACATGGGGATCCCTCATAAGCTTGCATCCCGCGGAATTTTGACCATCCCCTTGGATTTCCTGCCGTTTGATAATGAGAGATCCAAACGCCACATGTACTGGGGTATGGGGCAGCTGATCCTGAAGGCGGCCCGATTCGTTGAAAAACACCCCCAGCTCTTCGGCACATTCATAACCAATTTTTCGTGTGGCCCGGATTCGTTTATCGTAGGGTATTTCAGAAGCATCATGGGTCGGAAGCCCTCTTTGACCCTTGAGCTGGACAACCACACCGCTGATGCGGGCCTTGAGACCAGGATCGAGGCGTTCCTTGATATTGTTGCAGCTTACAGGCAACTTGTGGCGGATGATCGGATGGCTAAAAAGGAATCAACCTTTATATCGGCAAGGACAATACTTAAAGACGGCAACGTAAGGGTGATCACCTCTTCAGGCGAAGAGATGTCCATGACCGATTCCAGAGTCACCTTTATTACACCCTCCATGGGCAGAATCGGGACAGATGCGTTAGGCGCGGTATTTAGAGGACTCGGATTACACGGCGGCGCCCATTCGCCTGCTGATGAGGCGATATTAAAACTCGGGCGCGCAAATACCTCCTGCAAGGAGTGTCTGCCGCTCATTCTCACCACCGGGACCCTGTTAAATTATGTCTATAACGTAAAAAAAGAGGATGAGATCCTGGTCTATTTCATGCCTACAGGCGCGGGCCCCTGCAGATTCGGCCAGTATTACATCTTTATGGAGGACCTGATCAGGCGGCTTGAACTGCCTGACGTGACCATGCTTTCCCTTACCTCGGAAAACTCATACGCGGGATTGGGGAACAAATTTCATAAGCTTGCATGGTGCGCGATCGTTATCGGCGATGCAATTGAAGATATAAGATCAGTCCTCCTGGCAAATGCGGTCGATGTCCCCGAGGCAATGAGGGTCTTTGAGAGTGAATGGAAGCTCGTACTGGCTGAACTTGAGAAGGGAGATGTCAAAAAGATTGAAAAACAGGTTGCCGTGATTGCTGAACGGTTCAGCCGAATACCGATGAAGCGGCCTATTGATGAAGTGCCGGTAATATCGGTTGTGGGAGAGATATTTGTCAGGAGGGATGGAATCTCGCGTCAGTACATTACCGAGCGGCTGGCTGAACAGGGGTTTGCGGTTATCTGCTCTCCTGTGTCGGAATGGATTCATTATTCCGACTTTCTGGTGGACAAGGGTCTGATCGATTACACCATGTCCACAATGGAAAAATTGGAATTCATGTTTAAAAAGAAGATAATGGTCCAGTATGAAAAGCGTTTTAAATCCATTTTGTCACGATCAGGACTTCTTGTTCATTCAAAACCAGTGGATCTTAAGACCATAATTGCAAACGGCTCGTCGTTTTTTTCACCGCATCTGACAGGTGAGGCGATTTTGACTGTTGGAAGCGCTATGTCGGAGGTAGTGTCTCATTCCTGCGGCGTGATTGCAATCGGACCGTTCGGCTGCATGCCGAACCGGCTCTCCGAGTCCATCCTTGTCGATTCCATGACCGGAAAGGGCAAACTGGCAACCGATCCAAAGAATAAATTTTTGAAAGCCGCTCTCGCGGATGTGGATGACCTGCCTTTCCTGGCCATAGAAAGCGACGGCTCGCCCTTTCCCCAGGTGATAACCGCAAAACTTGAAAGTTTTTGTCTAAGGGCGCAACGGCTGCATGAAAAAATGCAGGCGGCGAGGAACTGAGGAATGACTAGTGACGAATGACTAATGGCCATCTTGAATAATTGTCTTTTCGTCCGATCTCGGCGTCACAGCAAAAATAAAAAATGCTCACATATACCTAATATGCGGAGTTTATGCCCGAATGGGTGCTTTTTCATTTTCACTGTTCCTTGACCTCGAACGAAAATCCTAAATTATTCAAGATACCCTAATGACTAATAAAAAAATTGAGGAATGCCTTGATTTTGGCAGGAGCCTGACCTCCTGTGAATGGTTACGATCATGACGGATATCCCGGAAGTGGAACAGGTTGTAATAGAGCTGAAAAAGGTCGTCGCCTTTAAAGAGGTCACATTGGAAGGGGACATTGTCCTGATCGTCACCGACAAGCCACGGACCTTTGTCTACGCCATTATCCAGGATATTGTAAGGGATAACGCCAAAAAAGGTGAATGGTGGCACGTGACCATGCATGCGCTTACCGTTCCTCCCCAGAAGATGGTTTGGACCCTGCGAACCCCGCAGTTTTCAGGAGAGGAAATTTTTATTATGGGAGGAGATAAGAGGTTCATGCAGGCGGTTGATTTTGAAAAAGCCACACCGGCGCCCCGGCCGGAGCCGGATAAAAAGCCGGTAAAACTTCAAAAAAAAGTTGCCCTGAGAGTTGTGAAATAGTAATCGTTTGATGGCGTCGTAAAAAGTTCGATATACGCCCCCAAGGGCACTTCCTTCGGGGCGTATATCGAACTTTTTACTTAGCCATCCCAATACTTTTTACGAATTCATCATCGTTTAACATGACAAGCATGCACATCTCTGAACGCGGCCTGATCCAAAAGATCAGCAATCTGATTCCACCAACGGATTCCGAACAACTCGTAAAGGGTATTGGTGATGACTGTGGCGTGTTTTCTTCCGGTTCCGGCTCGGACGAGCTATGGCTTATCACAACCGACACTCTCATTGAATCCGTCCATTTTGATCTTTCGTGGCATCCTCCCGAGCTTGTCGGCCGAAAGAGCGCATCCGTAAATATAAGCGATATTGCCGCAATGGGTGGAACGCCGAAATTCGCCCTTCTCTCTATTGCTCTGCCTCCCTCAACGACTGAATCCCTGTTTGATCGATTTATGGCCGGTTTTCTTGAAGTGCTGAGTTCTCATAATGTGTTTCTTATCGGCGGGGATACTGTCAAAAGCAGGCATGATATCGCGGTTACCGTAACCATTGTCGGACAGGCGAAAGAGGGCCGGATTCTGTATCGGCGCGGGGCCAAGGTAAACGATCTTGTCTGGGTTTCCGGCCTCCTGGGCGACGCGGCTGCGGGACTTGAACTTTGCAGGCGGGGAGAATCCGGTTGTAGGGAATCATTCAAACAGCTGATCAAGGCCCATCTTGATCCCGAGGCCCAGATTGATCTCGGCCTTGTGCTGGCTGAATGCGGCCGGGTGAATGCCATGATGGACCTTTCAGACGGGTTGGCGACGGATCTTGCACATTTATGCAAGGAAAGCGGGGTCGGCGCTGAAATCGATGCATCCGGACTGCCTGTTTCAAAGGAGCTTATAAAAGCCGCCTCCCGTCTCAATTGTTCCATCCTGGATTGGACCCTCATGGGCGGAGAAGACTATCATCTCATTTTCACAACCGGGTCTGATGCCCAAAAGACTTTGCCCCGTATGATACAGGAAAAAACCGGCAAGGAGATTCACTGCGTTGGAAGGATTATAGACAGACACGGAATTTATCTTAATCGTGATGGCCGGATCACTGAAATAACCTTTCAGGGGTACGACCATTTTGCATAGTAAGGGTCAGCTTACAAATTAATTGCACTGGCAGCCGTCCTTGCAGTATAATAGGAGAACTTAGATATCATCTTTGATTAATTGGCTGTACGTGAATCGAGTTGAGAGGTCTCGGCCGGTTTTTTCCCGAGTCCATCAAGATTATCAATGTGGGGTGGGAGTGAATGTCGGAGAATAGAATCGACCAACTGGCAGATGTGGATAATCTTCCTACGCTGCCTGCCATAGCGGTTGAGGCCATTCGCCTGATGGAGGGAAAGAGTTCCAGTTTTGACTCTATTGCCGACCTTCTGAAGAATGATCAGGTTCTCACCGGAAAAATACTCCATTACGCCAATTCAGCTTACGTCGGATCACGGCGCAAGGTCTCCTCCATATCCCAGGCCCTTGCCGTACTCGGGTTCAATGCCGTAAGAAGCATTATTCTTTCCGTCTCCATTTTTGACTCTTTTTCAGGAAAACCCGGGGAACACAAAAAACGTCTGGTTGACTTCTGGCTTCATTCGATAGGCGTTGCCGCAATGGCCGAGGTCCTGGCCAAAAGGCTCAATTTTCCGGTTCCCGAAGAGGCATATGTTGCCGGATTGATGCATGATCTGGGAAAACTGGTCTGCTATATCCAGTTTCCGGAAAAATTTGAAAAAGTCTGCCAAGAGCTGGAGAGCCAGGGGTCGTACTCCACCAAAGGTGATATCCCATTAGATATTGAAAAGAGAATTCTTGGCACAACCCATGTCGAGATTGGAAGACTTGTTGCCGAACGCTGGAAGCTTCCCGAGATCTATGCAAGGGTCATGTGGCTCCACCATCAGCCCGTGTTTGAGACAATCACCCCGGATGAGGACAATCTTCCCCTCCTGATTCGATTTGCCGATGTCCTCTGCACAACTCACAATATCGGTGCAAGCTATTTTCTGACAACCGGCTCCTACTGCCACGAACATTATCATTTTGTCCTGGAAAATATCCTCCTCCGCCATCACCTCTCCTTTGAAGATATTGAGGAAATTCTGGAACAGGTGCACGAAAAGGTGAAAGATGTGGGCAGCATCCTGGGCATCTGCGATGAGGATGCCTGTAGAAGAGAGATACGTTCGGCCAATGTCAGCCTGGGCAGCATGAGCATGAGTCTGGAAATGAGCAATCGCGATCTGGCGGATACGAACCGGGCATTAAGCGCTACCTGCGAAATGACTCGGGAACTGCATCTCGACCTCTCCCTTCACCAGGCGGCACGGGTGATTCTCATTGCCGCCAGGAAGGCGTTCGGCATAAACCGCTGCCTCTGCATCATACGTGACAGCGAAACCCGTTCTTTTGTAGGCCAGTTCTTTGATGGTGTGAAATTCCATGAAATTCTGGTGCCTGCGCATATTGAGAAAATGAAGATGTTTCAACAGTCCCGCTCGACCTCTGAAATAGAGTCCGAGGCGGTGAGGCATCTGGAACGGGCCACGATCGAATCGTCCGAAGGGAATGGTATTGAGTCGGGAATAATAAACATGGTGGCCGAATCCAGGTTTCTTGCCACCTTTTTTGTGGCGGACAAACATTCGCAGTGGAAAAAGGATCCCATTCTCGGAGAATTGGTGATTGATTTCTCGGATAATGAGAACTTCCAAAGCGACGGCCTTGGAAACGTAAGCACAAATTTCGAGGCGTTGGCCCTGGCAGCCTCCAATGGCGTAGAACGAATCATTCTTGAAAAATACCTGACCGGACAGGCCCATAAAATGGCCGAGGCATCAAGGAAGATGGAGGAAAGCCAGCGACAGCTCTTTCATTCCCACAGGCTTGCCACAGTGGGAAGGCTCGCGGCAGGCGCCGCTCATGAGATCAACAACCCGCTCACAATCATCTCCTTGAATATCCAGCTGTTGGAGCGTTCCCTCCGGCAGGCCGACGTTGACCCGGAGGTCTTAAAGAGACTTAAGGTCATATCCGGCCAGGGACAGCGGATATCAAAAATAATTCAGGAGTTGATGGGATTTGCACGGCCGGCACTGCCGAAATTCTGCGAGTCCGCACTTTCAAAGATCATGGATAAGGTCCTCTCTGTTATCGGCGACAGGGTAAGTATGGACAAGATCACTCTCGATAACCGGATTGCAGAAGATATTCCGGCCCTGATGGTCGACCCGCTTCAGATAGAGCAGGTGCTGATGAATCTTATAATTAACGCATGTCAGGCCATGAGTGGAGGAGGAAAAATCACCTTCAGCGCAAAGGCCGGAGAAAAGTTTGTTGAAGTCGCTGTTTCCGATAACGGTCCTGGAATTGCTGCAAAAAATCTTGGCAAGATATTTGACCCGTTTTTTACGACGAAAAAGGAAGGGGAGGGCACAGGCCTGGGACTTTCCATATGCCATTCCATTGTGGCGCACAACGGCGGCTCACTCCGGGTCAGAAGCGAACCTGGATCCGGAACGATGTTTATTGTCGCCCTGCCGATCGACAAGGGCATCCGATTGAGGCAGATGAAGAAGGCCCTGGAACAGAAAGATGTCGTCCCTGATGAGCCTGAGCTCGAGAAATGCCGTATATTGGTAATTGATGATGAACATCTCTTAAACAATATGCTCCAGGACAGCGTTCGATCCGCCGGATATGAGGTTGACGGGGCGTATGACGGCATTGAGGGAATAAATCTTCTCCGGTTCAAGAAATATGATCTAATTCTCCTTGATATCAGGATGCCACGGATGGACGGCCTGGGGGTATTGAAATTCGTAAAATCCGAATATCCTGAAGTTAAGGTCATAATAGTGACAGGACTCGCTTCTCTTGAGGAAGTCCAGGAGACTGTTGAAAAAGGCGCCTTTGCCTGTATCAAGAAACCATTTCACTTAGAAGAGATCCTTAGCACGATCAGCCGCGCCCTTCAGGGTAAATGCAGAACGGTTACAAAATAAGTGATCTTCCATTCGAAACAAAGAAATTTATGCCGACCTTGCTTTCCATAGATGACATTTCCCGGGAAACCGGGCTGGAAGAGAGTCTTCTCCGGTTCTACGAGTCTGAATATCCTGACGATCTTCCGGAAAAGATTCTGCGCGGCGACACTCTTGTATTTGATTCCAGTGCGGTAGAGGCCTTCAAGCACATTCACGATGGACACGGGGGCGGGCATTCCGGTGATGAGAGAATTTCCAAAGGGTTACGTTTTGCCAGGGTGATCGCCGTAACTTCCGGCAAGGGCGGTGTGGGAAAGACGAACATCTCGCTCAATCTTGCCATAGAGCTTCAGCGTCTCGGCAGGATGTGCGTTGTCCTGGACGCTGATATGGGTCTTGCAAACGTCCACCTGCTTGCAGGCATAAATCCCAGGCTTGATATCATGAATGTGATTTCGGAAAACAGGAACATTTCCGAAATTATTACCGCAGGGCCTGAAGGAATAGGGATAATTCCGGGTGGCGCGGGCATGCTGGCGCTTGCCGACAGTTCTTCCCGCGACAGAAAGAAGATTGTCAAATCCCTTAAACGGGTCGAGGAAGCTGCGGACATTATAATAGTGGATACCGGTGCTGGTATGGGACCTTCAGTGCGCGATTTTTTGAGTTGCGCGGATGAACTTCTGTTTGTGCTCACATCGGATATCACCTCTCTTGCCGATGCATATGCTCTTTTAAAGGTTATTCCCCGTAACGGAGATTTAGGTGTCAGGCCTGTTTACTCGGTTGTCAACATGGTGGGCACGCTGAAGCAGGCATCAGATGTTTCAGTTCGATTCTCCAGCTGCGCACGTCAATTTCTAGGCAGGGAGATTCAGCACCTCGGATATATCTTAAGAGATTCAACCGTAGGGGCGGCAACGGCTCAAAGAACACCCTATACGGTATTTAATCCGCAGGCAAAAGTGAGCATAAATACGCGAAATATCGCAGCAGCGCTTTTGAAAAAGGAAATGCCGGAGATTCGTTTGAGTTCCTCTTTCAACCGTTACATGAATATGATTCAGGAGGGGGAGGGGTGATCCCCCTAAACGCTAATTTAATTGAATATCGAATGTCGAATAAAGAATATTGAACCGCATAAGTGCAGTTTGAAAAATATTTCGACAGTCGAATAACAAATAACGAATAACGAATGACAACAGTAAAACTTTTTGAGAGTGTAAGAAAATCATTTCGCGACACGCTGGACACGGATCTTTTTTTCAGAACACGGCAGCACGAAGAGGCCCTTGTGAAAATCCGGCTCGGAATCCAGGACCGCCACGCACTTATCCTTATTTCCGGACGATCAGGCACAGGTAAAACCCTGGTTGCTCAGGCAGCCCTTCGCTCGATGGATCCGTACGATTTTGAACCCTGCTTTGTCTTTGTTCACCCAGGTATGGGAAAGGGTCCGCTTCTTGGATCAATACTCAGGGAGCTGGATGTTGAAAACGTGGCCCGTTTTACCAATGATCGTGTGGCTCAGATCCAGGAAGAGGCTCTCTCCCTGTTTTCCATGGGTCGAAGGCTGGTAATTGTTATAGATGAGGCCCATTTTCTAAAAAGTGATGGACTGCACATACTGCGCACTCTTTCAAACCTGGAAACTGAAAGGCAGAAAATCGTAACAGTTCTGCTTGTTGCGGAAAAATCCCTGCCGCGCCGGTTAAATGCGCCATCCTACGCATCTCTCAGGGGCAGGATCACCTTTACCGTTAATCTGCGCCCCCTGTCGGCCAAAGAAACCGAGCAGTATATCAAATACCGTCTTTTAAAAGGAGGTGCTTCGTCGAATCTGGTTTCAAAGGAGGCGTGTCTTACGGCCTACCGTTTAAGCGGCGGGATTCCACGGGAGATCAACAGGCTTATGTACAATTCTCTGATTGAGGCCATGATAAAAGATGAAACAATGATTTCCACAAGCATTGTTCAGGCCGCTGATATGAAAATCGGTGTTTCTCATGGGTAAGCTGAGTCGGTTGCGCATGATGAGATGTCAGGATGTCCGGAAGCGAGAAAGTATTAACCAGAGGGAATTTGATGTTCTATTTGGTGATGGTTTGAAAAAGGTGCTAATCAAAGATAATAAATATGAGTCCGGTCCGGTTCGGGAGAGTAGAGCTTACGATTTTCTCGCCGCTAATGTCCTGCCGGATCAGGAGTTTTGAATGGCATTAAAGGAACACGAATACATAAGACAGACTTTAGAGAGATATACTAACTGCAGACTGGAGGATTTTTGTGAACATCTGCTTATCACGAATTTCAGACAGTATATCAACCGGTTTCAAAAAAAAACAAAAGGAGAATTGTCAGAGGGCAACTTTCTTATTGTAAATGCCAAAGAGTTGAACTGTACTATGATTGATTTTGGCATCGGTTCTCCCCAAGCAGCCTTGCTTATAAACTGCCTCGCCTATTTGGATGATCTTAAATCAGTCATCATGCTCGGTATGTGCGGCGGGATAGATGACATTCTTGAGGTTGGAGATTTTATTATTCCTTCCGCAGCCATCCGCGGCGAAGGAACGAGCAGACATTATATCCCTCCGGAATTCCCGGCTATTCCAGCATCTTCAGTAAACAGGTACTGTATCGGGGCTGTTCGAAAATTCAGCCGGGATCCCAGGTGCGGGATCGTTTACACGACCGACAGGCGATTATGGGAGTTTGACGAGGAGTTTGTTGAATACTTGAGGCAGCAGAGAATACTTGCCATAGATATGGAACTTGCAACGCTTTTTTCCGTGGCCTATCATTATGAGATTCCTATTGGTTCCATCATGCTGGTATCGGACATGCCCCTTCAGAGACGAGGCATAAAAGACAGGAAGCTCCATGATGATATCTATTTGGAACATATGGAAATACACTTAGATATTGCCATGGATGCAATTGAACATATTAATTCAAAATGGAGCGAAGTGGAAAGAAAGCTTACCAGTGAATGGTAACCCATTTTAAATTCGTAATCCCCCCCCAGCAGCATCTTCATGCAAGTTTTTAGGATCACAACAGAATTCACTCCAGCCGGCGATCAGCCCGATGCTATTGAAAAATTGAGCCGTGGGATCAGGTCCGGGGCCAGAGACCAGGTGCTTCTCGGGGTGACGGGGTCGGGTAAGACATTTACCATGGCCCAGGTCATTGGGGATACCGGACGTCCAGCCCTGATCATTGCGCCGAATAAGACCCTTGCGGCACAGCTGTTCAGTGAATTCAAGAGTCTTTTCCCGGACAATGCGGTTGAGTACTTTGTGAGCTATTATGACTATTATCAACCCGAAGCCTATATTCCCCAGTCGGATACCTACATTGAAAAGGACTCTGCTATAAACGAGGCAATTGACAAGATGCGCCATTCGGCCACGCGTTCGCTCTTGACCAGGAAGGATGTGATTATTGTGGCAAGTGTTTCCTGCATATACGGCCTTGGGTCTCCTGACGAATACCAAAACATGCACCTATTCCTGAAACAGGGGGAAGATTATCCCTTGGAGGAGATCAAGCGGCGGCTCGTTTATATGCTCTATGAGCGAAACGACCTTTCGTTTTTTAGGGGAACGTTCCGGGTACGGGGCGATGTTTTAGAGATCTTTCCCGCATATGAAGATAAGCAGGCTGTTCGAGTGGAATTCTTTGGCGATACTATTGACAGGATAACCATTGTTGACCCTCTTCGCGGAAAGGTCCTGAAACAGGAAAAGGAACTCACGATTTTCCCGGGCAGCCACTTTGTAACATCCGGAGAACGGCTCAAGGTCGCGGTCGCCGGAATAAGGGAGGAATTAAAGGATCGCGTCCGTTTTTTTGAGAAAAACAACCGGCTCGTGGAGGCCCAGAGGCTTGAACAGCGTACCCTGTTTGACCTTGAGATGATCGAGGAGCTTGGCTACTGCAACGGAATCGAGAATTACAGCCGCCACCTGACCGGAAGAGATCCCGGTGAACCGCCGCCAACCCTGCTGGACTATTTTCCTGATGATTTTATTCTGTTCATCGATGAAAGCCACATTGGAGTGCCTCAATTACACTCCATGTATAAAGGCGATCAGTCACGAAAGAGTACGCTTGTGGAATTCGGATTCAGACTACCCTCAGCCCTTGACAACAGGCCATTGAAGTTTGAAGAATTTGATAAACGTGTTAATCGGATTGTCTATGTCTCAGCCACGCCGGCTGAATTTGAGCTGGACCGAGCAGAGGGAAGGGTTGTGGAGCAGATTATAAGGCCTACCGGTCTCATGGACCCGGTTGTCGAGGTGCGGTCTGCTAAAGACCAGGTGGACGACCTGCTGGCTGAAGTTCGAGAACGGTCCGATCGGGGGGAGGCCGTGCTCGTTACCACACTTACAAAGCGGATGGCAGAGGATCTTACCGAGTATTATCAAAAACTTGGCGTAAAGGTCAGATATCTTCATTCCGACATCAAGACCCTGGAGCGTGTGGAAGTTGTAAGAGATTTGAGAAGACTTGAATTCAACGTGCTTATAGGAATCAATCTCCTGCGCGAGGGGTTGGACATCCCCGAGGTCTCTCTGGTCGCGATTCTTGACGCGGACAAGGAGGGATTTTTAAGAAGCGAGCGTTCCCTGATCCAGACCTGCGGTCGTGCTGCCAGAAACGTGGATGGCAGGGTGATTCTGTACGCAGACCGTGTGACGAATTCCATGCAGCGCACAATTGAGGAGACCGGCCGGCGCAGGATGATCCAGGCGGAATTCAATGAGGCGCACGGCATCACACCGACCACAATCAAATCAAGTATCAAAAACATCCTGGAGTCGGTCTATGAACAGGATTATCCAACAGTTGAACTGGAGACAGCGGAAACGGGTGGTGAATATTCATTTGATCTTGACTTTTTTGTCAGTGATCCAAAGGAATTGCGCAAAGAGATAAAGGGGCTTGAAAAGAAAATGAAAGAGGCTGCAAAGGCGCTCGACTTTGAAGAGGCTGCCGTGCTTCGCGATCAGATCGGAATGCTCAGGGAAAAAGAGCTTAAATGGATGTAAAAAGAGATTTCTTATACAGGCTTTCCCTTGTTCTGACCCCGCCGGTCTACACCATTCTGACGAGGTTGTTGTTTGCGACGTGCAGGATAACCGAAAACAATCGGGAGTATTGGGACCGCTGCTCAAAAGCAGGTCCTGTTATTTCCGCATTCTGGCATTATGGAATCAGCTATTCGATTCACCTGGCCAGGGGTAAACAATGGGTGGCCATGGTGAGCAGCAGCAGAGATGGTGAATATATTGCACGGATTCTTGAATGGATGGGATATGAGACGGTCAGAGGATCAAGGACAAGGGGCGGATTGGGCGCCCTGAAAAAAATGATGTCACGTATAAGAGAGGGAATAAACGGCGCCATTGTTGCTGACGGCTCCCAGGGTCCGCCGCGTAAAGTCCAGGCCGGCGCGATTCTCCTTGCTTCAAGAACCGGGACACCGATAATACCCATGGCCTGGGCCGCAGACAGACATATTAGATTCAACAGCTGGGACCGGACCATTCTGCCTAAGCCCTTTGCCCGAATCTCGCTATGGTACGGTGAACCGCTTGAGGTCCCTGCTGATCTCGGTTCGGAAGAGGTGGAAAAATACCGGGTTGAGCTTGAAGACCGGTTGAACACCGCCTATTCAAGGGCATGGAATGACTTTGGGAAGGAAGAGCATTGAGTCATGAAGGTGGGCACAGCCCATCCCACCCCACCATTTTGTTGAATGGATATACAAAATTAAATTTCGATCTTCGCAGTATCTGCGCATAATTTCTTCCTGTTTTTTCGATTCATTACCTTGCAGGCTTTCTTCCTCATATGGAAGGTATTGGCTTTCTGGTGCGGTGCGGGAATGAATATCACTAATGGCTGAGCCTGGGTAGCGCCACAGGTCCTCCAGGATAAGGACCTTTAGGCCATCTTGAATAATTGTCTTTTCGTCCGATTTCGGCGTCACAGTGAAAATGAAAAATGCTCACATATCCCTAATATGCGGAGTTTATGCCCGAATGGGTGCTTTTTCATTTTCACTGTTCCTTGACCTCGAA
>DAOVYS010000049.1 GCA_030635485.1 Pseudomonadota bacterium
ATATGCAAGGTTGGTTGGGGCAACATTGACAGTAGGATTGTGTGAGGGCTCTTCCTTAAATTCATGAAGGTCTGAGTCCAAATAAAGGATTTTCCCCTCAAATTCGGAGACATGTTCTTTCATGGAGGAAACCGTCAAGATGATCGGTGCTTTTGAATCCTCGAGCATGAATCTCAGTCTTTGTTCAGGATAAGATGGATCCAGGGGCACGTAGGCACCACCGGCCTTGAGAATTGACAGCCAACCCACAATCATTTCAAGAGATCTTTCAACCAGAATGGCCACAGGTATATCAGGGGTTATACCTAGTTGAATCAATAGATGGGCCACATAATTTGCGCGGATATTCAGTTGTTCATAGGTGAGTTTTCGTCCCCCATATTCAACTGCCGTTGCCTGCGGCATGATGTCCGCCTGGGTTTCAAACAGGTGGTGGATACATTGATCCGCTGGATAGTCCCGCTGGGTTTTATTCCATTCGGTTTGAGGATAAGATATTTCCTTGGTAATGTTATCTCCGGTGCTCACGAATTCTGTTCCTTTGGATTTCAATAGTCTGGTTGAACTTATTGGCTGAAATTGCCATCATTGTTGTAACTATTCTGCGTTTTTTTCATTTTCACTGTTCCTTGACCTCGAACGAAAATTCTAAATTATTCAAGATACCCTAAGGTGTTAAAATGCGTTATTTCCCTATAAATTTGGATATATCAGGACGCCTCTGCATCGTGATCGGCGGCGGAAACGTTGCCGAGAGAAAAGTCAGGAGTCTTCTGGAATGTAACGGAAGTGTCATGGTGATAAGCCCTGATCTGACAGATGGTCTTGCGTCCATAAAGGATGCAGGCGGACTGGTCTGGGAAAATCGGGCCTATCGGGAAGGCGACCTTAAGGAGGCGTTTTTGGTTATTGCCGCCACGGATGACCCTGATGTTCAGGAGAGGGTCTTTTGCGAGGCGGAACAGGCAAACAGGCTGCTGAACGTGGCTGATGTGCCGGACAGGTGCAATTTTATTTTGCCCGCCACCGTGCAACGGGGCGACCTTTCCATTTCCGTTTCAACGAGCGGCAAGAGCCCTGCGCTTGCCAGAAGACTTCGAGAAGAATTTGAAGATCGGATCGGGCCTGAATACGAAATTCTTCTTAATATTATGGGAGAGTTACGACAGGCTGTTTTGTCACGGGGCCGTCCTCATGATGAGAACAAAGTTCTGTTCAACAGGCTCCTGCATCCTGAAATAGCGGTGTGGGTCAGGGACGGTCAATGGGACCGGATTAAAGATCACATCCGGAATATCCTTGGCGCCGAAGTCAGTCTAACCACCTTAAAAAGGTTAAATTCCGAATAACTATTCAGCGTGATGCCGAGATATAGCTAAAACTACGGAACTGTAATTGTTTTGCAGCGCTGCGGAATAATTACAATTTCGAATCAGCCGGGAGTACAATAAAATGAGCCTTTTTTTTACACTTATCCTTGCTGCTTACATCTGTGCCACAATTGCATACATAGTTCATTTTATAAAGCGCGACAAAAAGATCCGGACTATTGCCAGGGGCATAATGGTTGCAGCAGGAATCTTGCATACTCTCTATCTCTTTGCCCGGTATTTCGAGGTCGGCCATACCCCGCTGACCAGCCATCATGAGGCGGTTTCTTTTTTCGCTCTGTCGCTCACGTGGGCCTTTCTTTCGTTCCGGTGGCGTTATCAGGTTAAAAATTTCGGTGCATTTGTGAGCCCGATGGTAACCGCTCTCATGTTTATTGCCCTCTTTTCTTCACACGAGATTTCCGAACTGCCTCCCGCCCTTCAGAGTCTCTGGCTCCCGGTGCACGCCTCAATTGCTCTTGCGGCCAACGGGTTCCTTGCGCTTGCCTTTGGCGGGGGCATCATGTATCTGCTTCAGGAAAGGGAACTCAAAAAGAAACGATTCGGTTTTTTTTATACTCGACTTCCTTCTCTCGAGGCCTTGGACACCCTTAACCACCACTGCCTTGCCATAGGTTTCCCCTTGCTCACATTAGGCATCATCACGGGCTCCTTTTGGGCAAAGCAGGCATGGGGAACATACTGGCACTGGGACCCCAAGGAAACATGGTCGCTTATTACGTGGCTTTTTTACGCTGCCTTGATTCACCAGCGTTTTACAGTAGGCTGGAGGGGAAGACGGGCTGCAATCATGTCCATTGTCGGTTTTTCAGCCGCACTCTTTACCCTGTGGGGAGTAACTTATCTGCTAGGGGGAATACATTCCTATGTTGGCTGAACGTATAATGGTTCTTGGTGTCAATCACAAGACCACACCGGTGGAGATCCGGGAAAGGCTCGCCTTTTCAGACCCCCGGGAACCGCTTAAAAAACTCTTTTCCATTCCAGAGGTTGAAGAATGCTGTCTTCTTTCGACATGCAACCGGGTAGAGGTTTTTTCCGTGGGCAACCCTACAGACTCCGTCAAGGCCGGAATTCGGAATATGCTGTTTGCAAATAGCGGTGTCACGGATAAGGAGACGGAACGTTACACCTTTATATTTCAGGAAGTCGAGGCCGTCAACCATCTGTTCAGGGTGGCGGCAAGCCTTGATTCCATGATAGTGGGCGAGGTCCAGATACTGGGGCAGCTCAAACAGGCCTTTCGCGATGCCACGGAACAGAATTGTACAGGGGTAATCCTGAACCGTTTTGTCCAGAAATCCTTTTCCGTGGCAAAACGCATCCGTACAGAGACAAAGATTGGAAGTAATGCTGTTTCAATAAGTTATGCTGCAGTGGAACTGGCAAAGAAGATTTTTGGAAATCTGAAAAACAAAAAGGTGCTTCTGGTCGGGGCAGGTGAAATGGCCGAACTTGCGGCGGAACACCTTATCACACAGGGGGTTGGCGAAGTCATCGTAGCTAACCGTACCTTTGAACGGGCCGTTAATCTCGCCCGCCGGTTCAACGGCTCCGCGGTCGCGCTCAGCGAATTGATATCTCAGCTTGAGATTGCCGACATCATTATCAGTTCCACGGGCGCTTCTGATCTGGTTCTGCGCAAACAAGACGTAAAACCGGTCATGCGGCAGAGAAAGCACCGTCCGCTTTTTTTGATCGACATCGCGGTCCCGCGGGATTTGGACCCGGAAATTAACGATCTTGATAATGTCTACCTCTTTGATATTGATGATTTGCAAAATGTGATCGAGGTCAACAAGTCTGAAAGGCAGAAAGAGGCTGGTAAGGCCGAACGAATCGTTAAAGAAGAGACATTGAAGTTCATGCAGTGGCTTGAAAATTTTGAAGTCACTCCCACTATTGTTGCAATCAGAGAAAAGGCTGACGCCATAAGGACGGCTGAACTTGCAAAGACCCTGTCGCAACTTAAGGATCTCTCTCCCGGGGAGATAAAATCCATTGAAATCCTGACCACCTCTCTGGTCAACAAACTTCTACATGACCCGCTTAAATTTTTGAAATTAAACGGAGCCGCGGATGAGAGAGAGGTGAAACTGGACCTGACCAGAAAACTTTTCGGCCTTGATTCAGAGGCACATGGGAAGCCCGGTCGACGGGGGTAAGCTTTTTCCCCCACCGGGATAATTTTATTTGACATGTCTTCCCGGATATAGTTTATTATCCTGTTTCATTAACATCCCTAAGCTTTATAAAGGAAAAAAACATGAGCAAAAGAACATTTCAACCCAGCAATATCAAAAGGAGCCGTACGCACGGTTTTCGGTCCAGGATGAAGACAAAGGCCGGCAGAGCCGTTATCAACCGGCGTAGAGCGAGGGGACGTAAACGCCTGGCCGTTTAGGTTTTTTAGTTTTTAGCTGTCGGGCGAGGCTGGAGATGCATTCAACGCGTTTTTCGTTTCCCAAATCAAACCTTATCAGAAAACCCGGTGAATACAACCGGGTATATAGACAGGGAAATCGGCATCGCGGCAGCCATTTTACTCTGATAATTGCGCCCAATAACAGTACGGAAAACAGGCTTGGCATCAGCATTCACGGGATCAATGGAGCTGTAAAAAGGAACAGAATCAAGAGGATCATCAGGGAATTTTTTCGACTGAACCGGAACGTTTTCAAGAAAAGAGTTTCTTCGGTATCATACGCTGATTCGGAGACGCATGCTGCCCACGCACCCGATGGAGGGTGCGTGGGCACTGAATCATCCCCTGGAATGGACATTGTATTTGCCATACGCAAAGGATTTTCAATAGACAGCCCGTATGACGTAAAAATCGCGGTAAAATCGATCTGTTACAAGGACAACTTCAAGTCTTGAAATCGATCTCGGACTTCACATGGGAAGCCGCGTCCGGGGAGCAACCTTGCGGCGTTGTGAGCAACATTTAAGCGAGTGACGCAGACGCAGCATGAAGGGATGGCTCTTATAGCGCTGTGTATAAAATTTAATGCATTGTCAGGGCACAATCTTTGCTGTTGTTGTATACTTAATTATCCGGCCGGGAAATAGATGTGCGCCATAAATAGCGCCCGGCCCCGGTTCCGCTTCCTTTTTTCAGGAAAGGGGTGAACATTATAATGGGAAGGATCTGTATCTCTTTGATAAGGCTGTATCAGCTGACTCTCTCTCCCATGTTTCCTTCTTCCTGTCGATTTACTCCCACCTGTTCCCAGTATGCCATTGATGCCGTTACCGGACATGGGGTGGTATACGGGCTTTTCCTTGCGTTTCGCCGGATTTTGAGATGCCATCCTTTTCATCCTGGCGGATATGATCCTGTTGACCACTGACAAATGTTGTTTTGTAACCGTTTTTCCGTAACAGGCAAGGTGCGTCCTGGGGCGACACCCCACATTACATGCAACAAAATTTACGTATTTGATTTAATTTAAGGGAAAATAATTTTATGGAGACTCGCCGAGTGTTTCTGGCCATTATGATTTCAATGGCCATCCTGATGAGCTATCAACTTTTTTTTGCTCCTCCTCAGCCGGAGAAAACAGGCAGGGAAGAGATTGCCGAACAAATTGTCCCCGCAGTTGAAAGTGCGCTGGATGCCGAGTCTGTGGGCCAGGCGTACCCACAGGCTGCGCAGCCCGCCCCGGCTGTGATTACAGGCCTTCCAGCATCGGCCGAAAGCGGGGAAACGCCAACCGAACCTGTCCGTCCGGGCCGGGATATTTCGGTGGATACCCGCCTTTATTCGGCGGTTGTTTCGGAAACCGGCGGGGGATTCAAGAGTTTCAGGCTCAAGGAGCACAAGGAGACCCTGGATCCCTATTCTGAAAACAAGGAACTTATCACTACGAATGAAACAGGATGGCAGCTCCCCCTCTTTTTTTCCTGGGGTGTTGAGCCGTCCAAGGCCGGAGCTCCGGTGTTCACTGCCGATAAGGAATCCGTCTCCGTGGTCGGCGAGTTGGGAAAAGAAATCCTGTCCATGTCAAGCCGGCTCCCTTCAGGAGTTGAGATTACGCGTAGCCTGGCATTTTCCAATGAGGACTACCTGATTCAGCTTGAAATAGATATCTTTAACAACTCGCAGCAGCAGATCCAGGGCGCTCCTTACTTAAGCATGACAAACAAGCCCTTTTCCCCGGGTGGCGGCAACCATTTTCTTTTTAACGGTCCGGCCGTCTTTTTGGATGACCGGCTTGAAGAAATAAAGGTGAAGAAATTAATGGAGGGTTCCCGGACATTTAACGGGAATTTCAAATGGGTTGCGTATGAAGATACCTATTTTATGTGCGGCATCATTCCACAATCCGACTCCTCGACCGAGACTGGCGTAAACAGTGTCAGGTTTTCCGTTTCCGAGGAGGACAAGGTGGCCACGCTTCTTTCAGGCGATCTCGAACTCATCCCTGCACACGGGCATAAAAAATACCGCTACATGATCTATTTTGGCCCCAAGAAACTGGATACCCTCAAGGCGATGGGCCATAACCTGGATAAGATCATCAATTACGGCTGGTTTGATGTTATCGCCAAACCGGCATTATACCTGTTGAACCTGTTGTACGGGCTTGTCCACAACTATGGTGTGGCCATTATTCTCGTAACAATAATTTTCAAGCTTCTCCTCTGGCCGGTTTCTCAGAAGGGCATGAAGTCAATGAAGACCATGACGAAAATTCGGCCCAAGATGGTCAAGCTTCAGGCAAAATATAAGAATGATAAAGAACGGTTGAACCAGGAAATGATCAAGATGTATCGAACGTACAAGGTCAATCCTGTTGGAGGCTGCCTGCCCATGCTCGTTCAGATACCTCTGTTCTTCGCGCTTTACAAAGTGTTGTTGCAGTCCATTGAACTCCGGCACGCCCCGTTTATGCTCTGGATGACGGATCTGTCCGCCCCGGATCGTCTTTACCTGGGTTTTGATATCCCGTATCTTGGAGGACTTCCGGTACTCACACTTCTTATGGGCGGCAGCATGTTCCTTCAGCAGAAGATGACGCCCGCTCCTGTTGACCCGACGCAGGCTAAGGTCATGCTTTTTATGCCGGTTCTTTTCACATTCATGTTCATTAACTTTTCATCCGGACTGGTTCTTTACTGGTTCGTTAACAATCTTCTGTCCATTGCTCAGCAGTATTTAATAAACCGGGACATGGATTGACGTATTGTTTGGAGAATCAATAAATGTCTGAAAAAAAAGAATTCAAGGGAAGCGACATTGCTGATGCAATAAAAAAGGCTTGTAAAAGTCTGAACGCTTCCCAGGAAAATCTTCAAATAGAGGTGCTTCATACGGGGTCGGCAGGTATCTTCGGGCTGTGCCGGAAAAAGGCAAGAATTCTGGTTTCGGTCAAGGAAAAGCAAGAGACGGAACCTGAGGCAAAAGCCGCCTTGAAAGAAATTGAAATCAAACCGGAACCGTTGCCTGCGTCAGAGTCTGAAGTGCCGGCAGCGCCCGGCTTAGAGGTTGAGAAGACGGCCGTCCCTGACGAACCTTCCGTGAAAAAGGCGTCTGCTCCCGAATCAGGGAAACAAAAAAAGCCTGAACCTGAAAAAATCGTACCTGGAGAAAAATCACCTGAGACGAAGAAACATCCCAGGAAATCAAAGTCTGACAGGTCTAAAAAAACAGCCGCGGTTAAAGAAACCAAGAAAACTAAAAAGGAGCCTGAAGACAAACAGGCTTCGGATGTTTCAGACAAGAAGGATAAATCCGTGGAAGAACCGGCCGGGGAAGAGGCTCCACAGGTTTCAGCCGAGACCCAAGAAGAAGTCAGGGCGGCTCTGGTCAAATTGCTTGAACTTATGGAATTTCCTTCAGAAGTTACAGTTACCGCCAGGCAGAACAAAATCACCGCCCACATTACCGGCGAATACGTTGATGAGATTGTCGGACCTGAGGGAGAGACACTTGACAGCATCCAATACCTCATCCGGAAAAAGATCAGCAGAGAATTTCCCGGCAAAGTTATGTTCTCCCTTGATGCAGGTGATTTTCGGGCCACTCGCGCAAAAGATTTAAAAGATCTGGCCCTGAAACTGGCCGGAGAGGTCAAGGAAACCGGCAAGACTCGAACGATCCGGGCCTTGGGTCCTGCTGAACGCCGTACCGTTCACATGGTCCTGCAAAATGACAATATCATCCGCAGCAGGAGTGTGGGGGACGGACTTTTTAAGAAAATACTCATATATCTTCCCGGCAAGGGCAGAAAAAAATCTTCGTATAAACAGAAAAAAAAGGGTAATTCTTCAAAAGAAAAAAAATGATGTAACTATTCAGCGTGATGCCGAGATATAGTTACAACCACCGAACTGTAACTGTTCTGCAGTGCACCTCAAGGGCACTTCCTGCGGGGCGTTTCATAGGGAGGCAAGCAGGTTGATCAGCTATACATCATCAGTATGCTGGGCGACCTGATCGTCTTCCTAATGGAGTGCTGCAGAATAGTTACTTCCCAGAATGATGCCGGAACAATCTGAACCCACCATTGCCGCAATCGCCACCCCGCCTGGACCGGGCGGGATCGGGATTGTCCGGATCAGCGGGCAGGACTCTCTTAAGATCCTTAAACAGCTCTTTCATCCTCGCCATCCTCAAAAAGAATATACAAGCCATAAGATGTATTACGGCTGGATCCAGGATCCGGCCACCAAAAACACCATAGACGAGGTGCTGGCCGTCTATATGCGCGCTCCGCACACCTATACCAGAAACGATGTGGTGGAAATTCATTGTCATGGCAGTTACCTGGTTCTTCAGGAAATCCTTGCCCGTGTCCTGTCAGCCGGCGCCCGCCCGGCCGACCCCGGGGAATTCACAAAACATGCATTTCTAAACGGCCGCATTGATCTCACCCAGGCCGAGGCCGTTCTTGAACTCCTCCGGGCAAAGACCAGAGAAGGACTGAATATAGCGGCAGCCCAGCTAAAAGGTCAACTCCACGACAGGGTTGTCTCGATTCGAGATGCTCTTTTATCCGCCCGTTCCATAATCGAGGTGGCCATCGATTTTCCGGACGAGGATGTGGAGATCTTAAATCCTCTGAAGATGAAACAGGATATCAATCAGAATGTCCTTGTCGCGCTGGATACCCTTATCACATCGGCAGACCGGGGCAAGATCTTTCTAGACGGAATCTCTGTAGTGATTCTGGGCCGTCCAAATGTGGGCAAGTCAAGTCTTTTAAATGCACTCCTTCAAGAAGACCGGGCCATTGTGACGGAAATGCCCGGAACCACCAGAGATACCATTGAAGAATACCTGGATATTAAGGGAATGCCTGTCCGGATCATAGATACCGCCGGGATTCGGGAGGCCGTGGAGGCTGTTGAGGAGATAGGGATTTTACGGACAAAACAGAAGCTTGAAGAGGCTGACCTTGTCCTTTTGCTCGTTGATGCATCCGTCGGTCCTACGGAAGAAGATCACAGATTATATGAAAATATGAAAGAGAGGCCATTGCTTCTTGTGGTTAACAAGATCGACATTGCCTTGGACCCGGACTTGAATACATACAAGGATTTTTTCCCAGGCGTACCCCTTGCGGCGGTATCGGCAAAGACCCGTGACGGCATGGGCGATCTTGAAACAGCCATTTTTTATTCCGTGACCACCGGTTCCCTCACATGGGACCCTGGACACACCTGTGTTCCAAATGTACGGCATGCGGCATCTCTCAAAAAAACTTATGATTCCACCCAAAAGGTGCTGGACGGACTTGAAATTGATTTGCCCCCGGATCTCCTTGCGATTGAACTTCAGGCAGCCCTGGATTATCTTGGGGATATTGTCGGACAGACGACCACGGAAGATGTGCTCGATAAAATTTTTGGCGAATTCTGTATTGGTAAATAGATCGCGTTATATCTTCCTCCTGTTGAAAAATAGCTTGCCTGGTTGAGAAACCTTGTTTAATCCTGTAGAATTTAATTAGGAATTAGGAATTAGGAATTAGGAATCTTGATGATTTTGCAAAAAAGGCAGGGAAGGGAGTGCTATGGAACAGTCCAAGCAGATAAGTCTACTCAAGAGGATCGCGTTTTTTAACGATTTTGACGACCATGAACTCCGCCAGTTTTTGTCGGTGAGTAAATGGTTGAAAGTTCCGGAAAAGACGCTGATTATCAAGGAAGATACCGTGGAGAGGATTTTTTATATCCTGGTAAAGGGAGAGGTCTCGGTTTTTAAGACGGATTCCGGTGGTGGGACCATTGAACTCACGACCCTCTCTACGGGTGACTGTTTCGGTGAGATGTCATTGGTAACAGAGATAAAAAGGACCGCGGGCGTTATCACTACCACTCAATCGTACGTTCTGCTTGTGGAACCGGATATCATCAGCACATCCAACGTGTTCCTGCAGCTGAAATTTTTTAAGCGGTTCTGCGAAATTCTTGTGTCTCGTCTGATCATGGCTAATGAACGGGTGGTCGGCAAATTCGTACACAATGTCAAGGGCAAGGCGAAACCTGCCAAGAAAGGGGCTGCGGTTGAACGTAAGCGCCGTGAAAAGGATGTTCATAAGTACGAGGAAAAGGGCGAACCGCCGCACCGCAAGCGTGTTGCCCCTGTTTCACTTCCAGCCATGCCGGAAAAGAAGAGCAGGATTTCCAAGGCCCGCATGCAGCGTCAGATCCGTTCGGATGTCAATCTGCCGGTAAATCCGGCTGTAGCTGCACAGTTGAATATCTACAGGGAAGGTGATTGCGAAAACACAAGGGCCTTTGCCGATCTGATCTGCCTGGATCCTGTTATGGCCGCAAAAGTCCTCCAGGTAGCCAATTCTTCTCTTTACCGAAGGTCTTGTTCAGTCGCAACAGTGCCGCATGCCATGATAGCCGTGGGCATCCAGAATATCCAGGGAACAGTCGGGGAGACCATTGACCAGAGCTACACAGTGGAAGCATTCAGCGGCTTTTCCGCTGTGGCCAAGGCCTATTGGCAACATTCGGTAGTGGTTGGCAGAATCGCTGAAATGCTTAAGGATATTATCCGGATCAATATTCCAAACGATGTTGCTCTCGCAGGACTACTGCATGATCTCGGAGTCATACCGCTTGATATTGTTGAACCTGCCTTTTATCCGCAGATGATCAGGCATGGAACGGAATTGAAATTGAACCTGCTGGAATCGGAAACAGACTACATCGGGACGGATCATGGTCAGGCAGGGGCCTGGTTTGGTGAAAAACTGGGACTTCCGCAGGCCTACCTGGACGTGATGAAGTTCCATCACAATCCTGAAAAGGCGCGTGACAATATTCTTCTGGTGGCCCTTGTTCATCTTGCGGACATCTTTGCCTTAGAGCGTGGAATATGTATCGGAGGGCCTGAATGCAATGTTATTCCGCCCATTGAGTCGTTCGCCTGGGTGATGATTCAGGAGCAGCACAAACCGTTTATGGAAGTAAACGTCACTGATTTCATTATCTCTTTTATTATGGAGTTGGACAAGATCTGGGACAAGATTACCGGCGAAATTCCGTAAGCGTTCCCCAGCACCCCATCTGCACGTGATCAGGGCAAGTGACATAGGAGTGGCTATAGTCACTCGCCCTGATCACGTACAGCTGGGGCACTGGTAAACGCTTACATGCCGGGGGGGGCCGTAAGTTCGTACCCCTTGGTGAACGGTTACGAAATTATGTTGTAGGGGTATTGTGATGGGCATGAAACTCGTCATTTCCAGGGATGATATAGCGAGACGGGTCAGAGAACTCGGCAGAGAGATCACCAGGGATTTTTTGGGCAGCGAGCTGGTCGTTGTCGGAATATTAAACGGGGCCTTTATGTTCCTTGCAGACCTTATCAGGGAGATTGACCTGCCGTTGGAGGTGGATTTTATAAGGGCTGCCAGTTACGGGACCGGGATGTCTTCGTCGGGAGAGATAAAAATAACCAAAGACATTGAGCTTCCCATTTCCGACAAAGAGATACTCCTTGTGGAAGATTTGATTGACACCGGCCTGACCCTTGCCACGATAAAGCAAAATTTGATGAACCGCACATCAAAATCGATCCGAATCTGTACCCTGATTGACAAAACCGAACGCCGTGAAGTCGATCTCAAGGCCGATTACGTAGGGTTTGAGATTAAAAACGGATTTCTTGTGGGGTATGGTATAGACTATGCGGAAAAGTATCGCCAGTATCGGGACGTGTATCGTCTCCAGACGTAGTGACAGAGGAAATCATGGATTGTCGCGATATGTATAAAATGATAGTCGACAGAAAAATGGTGCTGATCGGGATTGGACTCGGCCTGCTGTTTTGGATCATTGAGGCGGCAATACATGCATATATTTTTTTTCATAACAGTTTCATAACAGAAATTTTTACCCCTGATCCGCATGAAGTGTGGATGCGTTTGGTGGTCGGGTGCCTGTTCGTCCTGTTCGGTTTTTACGCTCAGTTCATAATCAATCAGCGCAACCAGGCAAAGGAGAGGGCAAACGAGAGCGAAAATCGTCTTTTGACCATACTGGATACGGTTCAGGCAGGCATTATAATCATTGATCTGGACACCCGCCTTATCGTTGATGCCAACAAGGCAGCTGTTGAAATGATCGGTACGGACAGAGACCGGATTGTAGGTAGAAAGTGCCATAATTTCCTCTGCCCGACCGAGCAGGGCAACTGTCCGATAGCTGATCATGGACAGCCCATGGATAACGCGGACCGTATTCTGCTTACCGCGCAGGGCAAAGAGACCCCAATTTTAAAGACAGTGATTACTGTGCGGCTCTCGGGTCGAGAACATTTGTTGGAGAGTTTTCTGGATATCTCTGATCGTAAGCGGGCGGAAAAGGAGCGGGAAAAACTGATTGGCGAACTTCAAGAAGCCTTGGCCGAGGTCAAGACACTGAGCGGACTGCTTCCTATCTGTTCTTCTTGTAAGAAAATTCGAGACGACAAAGGATATTGGAGCCAGATTGAGACATATATCGGAGAGCATTCGGAAGCGGAATTCAGCCACAGTATCTGCCCTGAATGTGTAAAAAAATTATATCCCGGATTAGGCTCAAATAAGTCTAACCCAGATAAACTGTAATTTTAAAAGGTCCTGGACTCTTTTCAGTACCCCCTTGAGGGGTATAAGTACCTTAACAGCTGCATGAAACTATTTGAAATAGTTACACCTTTTTGGTTTCTTGCCATAAAAAACAAGAAAATAACCGCTAAGGTACTAAAGAGTGATGTTGCGGATTATTGCATTACTCCATATTTCTTGAGTTTTTTGTGTAGAGTCTTTCTTGTTATTCCCAGACGTCTGGCGGTTTCACTCTTGTTGTTGTCGGCTGCTTTGAGAGTTTGTAATATTGTCTTCTTTTCCACCTCATCAAGAGGTAGATCACCAGGCGCAACCGCTGGCGTGGGCGAGTGTTGCCCGATGAAATTCGATACATTACTCACGGTCGCGGGTAATTCCTGTTTTGTTATATATTCCGATCTTGAGAGCACCACCGCACTTTCTATCACATTCATCAACTCCCGCACATTGCCGGGCCATTGATACCTCAAAAGCGCATCCATTGCCTGGGGCGTCAGCCCCTTTATCCGTTTATTGTTTTTTTTCTTGAATCTTTCCAGAAAACGGTGAACTAGAAGGACTATATCTTCGGTTCTGTCTCTTAAGGGCGGCACGGTCAGATTGACAACATTGAGACGGTAGTAGAGATCCTCCCTGAATCGTCCGGCCCTGA
>DAOVYS010000235.1 GCA_030635485.1 Pseudomonadota bacterium
AAGAACAACTCATGCGGTCTGAGCGATTGGCGGCCACTGGACAACTGGCCGCTTCCGTTGCACATGAGATCAACTCTCCATTGCAGGCGATTGTGCTCAAGTTGGATATGATGGAAAACAAATACAAGGGAGATGAGAAGATATTGGATAATAATGATTTTAATATGCTGACAGGAGCTGTCGGTAACATCCGAGATACGGTGCAAAACCTGCTCGATCTGAACCGTCCAGGCAAAGAGGGAAAACAGCCTGCCAATGTCAATGAAATTATTGAAAAGACTTTTAAACTGTCCAGAAGCCATCTTATGAAGAACAAGGTAAAGGTTAATCTGGAACTGACATCAAATGTCCCGATCATTACTGCTTCACCCCAGCAATTAAGCCAGGTGTTCTTGAATCTGATCAAAAATTCCATTGAGGCCATGTCAGGCGAATCCGGTCTGAGAAGTGGCAGGGAGGGTCGAACATCCATTGGAGGAGAAATATACATCAAAACGAATATTGAAAATGAAGATATTGTCATCGAGGTTTCCGATACAGGACCAGGCATCCTGGAAGAGGATCTGGTCCATATCTTTGACCCGTTCTATACGGGAAAGAAGAAAATGGGCACGGGAGTGGGTCTTTCCATTTGCAACGGAATCATTAAAGGCCATGATGGCAACATAACGGCAAAGAATTCACCTGAAGGCGGGGCTGTATTTACAATCACACTACCTGTAGGCTAAACACTTGAAAAATGATCTTGACAATCTTTTTGTGGATGTACGTAATATTTTGTTTTAAATGGATAAAAAATCCTATACTAAAGAGGACATAAAAAGATTATGAAACAGAAAAACAATATTCAATCTTCAAACATCAAGAGACAATATTCAATATTGCTGGTCGATGATGATCCTCATATTATTAAAGTAATCGGTAATAATCTTGAGGAAACAGGGTATCGGATTACAACAGCGGATAGTGGCGAAAGAGCCTTTGAGTTATTGAACAAAACTCCTTTTGACCTGGTGATCGCGGACATGGTAATGGGGCAAATTGATGGAATGCAGGTATTGGAAAAGGCAAAAGAGCTGTATCCTGAATCCATGGTCATGATCCTCACGGGGTTAGGTGACTTGGCTTCCGCAATTAATGCTTTCAGGCTCGGCGTTGATGATTATTTGCTCAAACCTTTGATGCTTGAAGAATTACATTTTCGTGTCGAGGATTGCATTAAAAAGTTTGAGGATAAGAAAAAAATTAAAGAGGACGAAGAGAAGCTCAGATATGCCCAAAACATAATACACAGCTCCCTTGACATGATCGTATCCACAGACAATGAACGCAGGATAGTGGAATTCAACCGGGCGGCCGAGAAAACTGTCGGTTACCGGAAGGAAGAAGTTCTTGGGAAAGATGTAAACTTACTCTACGCAAGCGTTGATGAATGGAAAAAGCTAAGAGAAAAAGGGCTCAAAACCGAAAATTTTGTCGGCGAGATAACAAACAAAAGGAAAGACGGAAGTACCTTTCCATCATTACTTTCCGTTGCTTTCATGCGGGACAAATCAGGTGAGGCAATAGGTGCCGTGGGTGTTTCTCGAGATATTACCGAAATCAAAGAGACGCAGGAGCAACTCGCCACTGCAAAAATGCAGGCCGAGGCCGCGGACCGCGCCAAAAGCGAGTTTCTGGCCAGCATGAGTCATGAGATCAGAACACCAATGACCGCTGTAATCGGCATGTCCGATCTGCTCTGGGAGACACCATTGAGTTTTGAACAAAAGAGATTTCTTGATGCCATCCGATCGTCCGGCGAAAATCTGTTGCAACTCCTTAACGATATCCTCGATCTGTCCAAGGTGGAAGCCGGACAGATCGAGCTTGAAAAGACCCCATTTGATCTCATCGGTTTAGTCAGCGGTATCTGTGAAACCCAGGCCTTCCATTCTCGCAAGAAAAACCTCGAGCTGGTATGGTGGATCGCACCAGGGATCGAAACTCGGCTTTTAGGTGACCAGGTACGGCTTGGTCAGATTCTGACCAATCTGATTGGAAATGCCATTAAATTTACCGAAAAGGGAGAGTTGTTTGTCAAAGTTAAACGGCATGAGGTTACGGGCCAAACAATATCAGAGGATGCGGATTCAGGTCAGAAACTGAAGAAGGACGGGACCGTTGAACTATTGTTTTCCGTAACCGACTCGGGGATCGGCATACCACCTGATAAAAAGGAATTCATCTTTGACAGGTTTACACAGGCCGACTCTTCCACCACCCGTAAATACGGCGGCACCGGGCTCGGTCTGACCATCTCGCGCCGGCTGACAGAACTCATGGAAGGCAGTATATGGGTTGAAAGCAAGGTTGGACAGGGGAGCACTTTTTACTTTACGGCCAGATTCGAGGTCCAATCCGATAAAAGGTTCGTTCAAACCCCCGAGGCCGATATAACCAATGTAAAGACTTTGATAATAGATGATAACGCTACAAACCGTATGGTTCTTTCTGAAATGGTTTCCAGGTGGGGAGCGCTGGTGACGGAGAAAGAAGATGGAAAGCAGGGACTTGCAGAAATGAGACTCGCAAATGATGCGGGCGATCCTTACGGCCTGGTTCTGCTTGATTCCCAGATGCCGGGACTGGACGGATTTCAGGTGGCAGAGTCTATTAAAGAAGAGCCAGTTCTTTCAGGCTCTGTCATTATGATGCTCACTTCAGGTGATCGAAAATTTGCTAAGGAGAGGGCAAAAGAACTGGGGATAACCGATTATCTACTCAAACCAATCAAGTGGTCCGATTTGAAGGAGGCGGTTATGGCTTCCCAGAGTCGAAAAGATTCCGCAGCCGCGGAGCGGCCACGGTTTACAAAACCAGATGTTCGGGAAGAGCTGACTCCCTCGCATATCCTGCTCGTTGAAGACAACGAGCAAAACCGGATCCTTATCCAAACCTTCCTGAAAAAAACTCCATACACATTAGATACCGCAGAAAATGGTAAAATTGCCGTGGAAAAGTTCAAGGCTGATCAATATAACCTTGTACTCATGGATATTGAGATGCAGGTTATGGACGGCTACATAGCAACAAAAGAGATCAGAAAATGGGAAGCGGAAAACCAGGTCAAGCCAACACCGGTCATTGCCCTGACCGCCCACGCACTTGTGGAACATAGACAAAAAAGTCTTGATGCCGGATGCTCAGACCATCTGTCAAAACCGATCAAAAAAGCGGATCTGTTGAATGCTATAGAAAAATATGCTCTCAAGAGCAAATTAGAGACAGCCACATGAGAGTTTGAAAAATGGCGGATACTCTTAATCAGCCGCATATGTTGGCTTCAGAAGCCCCACTTTTATCTTGACCCGTAACCACGACTATTATATTTATTCTAAATTTCCAAAAAGATGTCATATATATCCAAATTTTTTATCAATATTTACGGAGGTGCAAGAAATGAAAACGATTCGGCAGGCAGCTAAACCCGTTAGTCTTTTCCTGACAATTTTCATGCTTCTGATGTCAGTTCCTTATCAATCCGCTTTGGCAGCAATGATCGGAACAGAGACCATGATTGATATTGCTCGAGGTCAGGAAGCGCGCGAATATGTCAATACCATGCTGGTGCGTGAGGATGTACAAGCAACGCTCATAGCCCATGGTATTGATCCGAGGGAGGCAAAAGCACGCGTTGACGGCCTGTCAGATGCTGAAGTTGTACGGCTGGTCGACAAAATCGAACAGCTTCCAGCAGGCGGAGACATGGGAATTATTTCCGCCTTGATCATCATCTTGCTTATCGTTTTGATATTAAAACTGACTTAATAAAAGTCAAAATTACGTTGGATGTTTATTGATTGAAGATCCCCCTCGCGAGAAATCCGGACCAAAAATAAGATCCTTGCGATATAGAATCAGCAAATTGCAGAACGGTTTTATTCTGCTGCTCCTGAGCATTTTTCTAATATTCTCAGGATGCAGTGGTGTTCTGCTCCGGAATTGGCCGCAGTCTCATGAATACATGCCAGACAGGTATGTATTGAACTCGGTGCTGTTTTATCCTCAAAAAGCCTATCAATGCGGCCCTTCAGCGCTTGCCATGACACTTGAATGGAGCGGTGTTCCATCCAATCCCGAAGCACTGACGCCCGAAGTATTCACGCCGTCGCGCAAAGGCAGCCTTCAATCGGCGATAATTGCTGCATCCCGTCGACACGGCAGGGTCGCATATCCTGTTTCCGGACCGGATGCCCTGC
>DAOVYS010000024.1 GCA_030635485.1 Pseudomonadota bacterium
GGTCAAGGAACAGTGAAAATGAAAAAGCACCCATTCGGGTATAAACTCCGCATATTAGGTATATGTGAGCATTTTTCATTTTCACTGTGACGCCGAGATCGGACGAAAAGACAATTATTCAAGATGGCCTTCTGTCTTTAAGATACTTAAAACACAACCAAAGCTCCTTATAAAATACGATATGTTAAAACAGATAAAGATATTATCCGGCACGGCGAATAAGGCCATGGCCGAGGAAATATGTAATTATCTTGACCTTTCGCTCTGTGATTTAGAGGTGAGGCGTTTCAGTGATGGTGAGATTTTTGTAGAGATCGGCGAGAATGTCAGGGGCACGGATGCATTTGTGATCCAGCCGACCTGCCCGCCGGTGAATGATCATCTTATGGAGTTAATGATCATTGTAGATGCCCTGAGGAGGGCGTCGGCCCGAAGGATTACAGCAGTCATACCTTATTACGGGTATGCGAGGCAGGATCGAAAAGTAGCTCCCAGGGTGCCCATAACAGCTAAGGTCGTAGCTGAGATGTTGATGGTAGTGGGAGTGCGCCGCGTTTTGGCCATGGATCTTCACGCAGGGCAGATTCAGGGTTTTTTTAATATCCCGGTGGATCACCTTTACGCCGCCCCTGTGCTTCTGAAATACCTTGGAGACAGATTCAAGAACAATTTTGTCATGGTTTCCCCGGATGCGGGAGGGGTTGAGCGGACCCGGGCCTTTGCAAAGCGGCTTGATGTCGACCTGGCCATTATAGATAAAAGAAGAGAGCGTGCAAACGTATCCGAAGCCATGAACGTGATCGGCGACGTCAACGGCAAGGCGGCCGTCCTTCTGGATGATATGGTCGATACGGCCGGCACTCTTTGTTCCGCGGCGGATATGCTGGAGCGGGCCGGTGCAACCGAGGTTTACGCCTTCTGTTCTCATGGTGTGCTTTCAGGGCCGGCTATAGAGCGGATTGAGAAGTCCCGTATCAAGAAACTGGTAATCACAAACAGCATTCCGCTTCGTGAAGACGCATTGAAATGCGCGAAAATTGAGGTTCTTTCAGTTTCCGAATTGCTCGGTGCGGCCATAAAAAATATCCACACGGAGGCATCAGTAAGTTCACTTTTCGTCTAATATGAATTTTGGTGAACGCTTACGGATTTTGTCAAGTGGTAGAGTAGCTTGCAAGGTCTGAATAGTATAATTGTAGAAAATTCCAACATCGGAAGCATTGGTACTGGATATGAAATCTTTTGGGACTGATGCGAGAAACCGGTGATTTTTTTGGTGAGTGATAACAACTTAGGAGGTTAGTAAATGTTACAGGTAGATCTGAGCGCACGTGTGCGAAAGACATTTGGAAAGGGTAATGCTCGTGCTTTGAGAAGGGCCGGGCAGACTCCGGCTGTCTTGTACGGTCCGAAAATCGATTCTATAGCCCTGGAACTGTCAAGTAAATCCTTTACAAAGACGCTCTTGGGTACCCAGAGGCGGAATGCCGTGATTTCTCTTGAGATTGAAAATGGCGATTCGCCGACAAAACGGCATGTTATGATAAGAGAAGTTCAGATTGATCCGGTGCAGGGAACGCTGGTTCATGCGGATTTTCTTGAGATTTCTTTAGATACACCTGTCAAGCTGTTCGTGGATCTCAAATATGCCGGCAAAGCAAAAGGGTTTGAGTTTGGAGGTGAATTGCAAATTTCAAAAAGCAAGGTATATCTTGAGGCCCTGCCCCTTGATTTTCCTGATTATGTCGAAGTCGACATCACGCCTCTGGAGGTTGGTGACTCGATTACTTGTAAAGATTTTACTTTTTCAGACAAGGTGACTCTCCTTGAGAAGGAGAATGCGATCTGCGCGACTGTGGCAGTGGCGCAGGTTGATGAAGATGAGACGTTACTTGAGGAGGAAGGCGAGGAGACAGCCGCTGAGTCATCGGAAGGGGAATCCGCTTCCGGTCCCGAGGAAGAATAACCCTGTGCGATATGTGTGATCTGTTATCAAACCGGTTTTTTGAAATCGGTCTGTAAAAAACAGCAAAAGCCGGAAAGAGATCTCCTTTTTTCGGCTTTTGCTGTTTTTATTTAGTAATCTCAATATTTTTTTGCGAAACCATTCAATTAAAATGGCTGATAAATTGTATTTGCTGGTTGGACTCGGAAATCCCGGGGAGAGATATTCGATGACCAGACATAATGTCGGTTTTATTTTTTTAGACTATCTGGCCGAAAGGCTTTCTCTTGTCTTCAAAAGGTCAAAATGGCAGGCGCTTCAGGCCAGGGCTATGCTTTTGAATACCCCGGTTCTGCTCGTGAAGCCGGAGACATATATGAATTTAAGCGGGGAGGCGGTCGGGGCGATCGCCCGTTATTATCAGGTGCCGGCTGAAAGGGTTATCGTGGTGCATGATGATCTCGACCTGCCTCAGGGAAGGGTCAAGATTGTGGGCGGCAGGGGGGCGGGCGGACACAAAGGTATTATATCTATTATTAAACACCTTGGGGGAACCGGTTTTCCCCGAATCAAGATCGGAATCGGCCGTCCCTCCGGTAAGATGCCGGCTGATCGATATGTTCTGGCAGGATTGGATTCCGATGATCTTGACTCTCTTATGGCCGGGATGGGTCATGTGGAGGAAGGTGTCCGGTTGATTATTGAACAGGGGATATCCGAGGCTATGAATCAAATCAACTCAATGCGAGCGTAAGATATAATGTTGATGGCGTCGTACCCGCAAGGGGCATAAACTTCAAGTCCGATCTACTGCGTTGTACCCCAAGGGCACTTCCTACGGGGCGTATATCGAACTTTTTATTTAGTCATCCCAATACTTTTTGCGAGAGTATCAATGTTTGTTTACAGTATTTCGTATTTTTTGAATCCTTGCTAATCTAAAAAAATATGTTATAGTACTTTCTTTGAGTTTTCAGTATGTAGGAAAATAGTATTTTTTTTACCTTGAATAATCGTGTGGTTGCGCACTATTTTAGCTGAGACCGTGATCTGAGGAGATTATTGTGTTTAATGTTGGGGACATGGCGGTTTATCCTTCTCATGGAGTTGGAAGAATAGACTCCATTGAGGATAGAAAGGTCGGGGAAAAGGTGTTGTCGTTCTATGTACTTAAAATTCTTGGTTCCAGTATGGTAATCATGATTCCAACGTCCACGAGTGATAATGTGGGGTTGAGAACAATAATTTCCTCCGGGGAAGCATCGGATGTCTATAAAATTCTGAAAGATCAGGATGTGGAAATAGAACCTCAGCCGTGGAACCAGCGTTATCGTGATTACATGGGGAAAATCAAGACCGGTTCCGTTAATGAGATTGCGGCCGTTCTGCGTGATCTCTACGTGCTGAAAGAATCCAAGACTCTTTCCTTTGGTGAACGGAAAATGATGGACACAGCCAAACAGCTTTTGACACAGGAGTTGGCGCTGGCGGACCAGATGAAAGAGGGAGAGGTCGAACAGACAATCGAGGAGATTTTTTCGTAGTGTCTTTTTGACCCGCCGTTTTTAATTTTGACGTTGTCATCTCAGATTTCTCAATATATTTCCGCGTTCCTAATTCGTTTTTTTGATTCTTACCCTTGAAGGGCATAGCCATATCTCATAAAATGATACCTGTTTCTGCATCTAAAATTCATTGATAGTGGGTAAATTTTTCTGATTCGTAATTCCTAATTCCTGATTCGTAATTCCTGATTGTATAATGACCGTCAAAATAGTCAGTATTTTTGTTTTCATGTAAGGCCTGAAGATTCAGGTCAGAGACTTGATCTGTTTCTTGCGCGGAATAATCGGGTTCCAGGTGCGACCCGTTCAATGATCCGGAATCTAATCCGTTTTGAGCATGTTCTGCTAAATGGGCAGAACCGTAAACCCGGTTGCCGCCTCCGGTCAGGAGATGAAATCAAAGTTACCGTGCCGCCGCCGGAGCCGTCATCCCTTGTCCCTGAAGATATTTCGTTTGAGATAATTCATGAGGATGATGATCTGGTAGTGTTGTCAAAACCGCCCGGAGTAGTGGTCCATCCCGCAGCCGGCCACAGGACCGGAACCCTGGTTCATGGGTTATTGTTTCATTGTAATGACCTCTCCGGGATCAATGGTGAGATGCGGCCTGGAATTGTTCATCGTCTGGACAGGGATACGTCCGGGATAATGGTCGTTGCCAAGAACGATCAGGCCCATCATAACCTAGTAAGCCAATTTAAGGCAAGGAAGGTTGAGAAGATATACCATGCCATTCTTGATGGTTGTCCGGAAGTTACGGAAGGCCGTATTTCTTTGCCTATCGGTAGGCATCCCGTAAACAGAAAGAAAATGGCCGTTCTTGAATCCGGGGGCAGGGAAGCGGCCACGAACTGGAAGATTCTTGAAAAACTTCCCGGATTTTTTTCATATGTCGAGGTGAGGCTTGAAACCGGGCGGACTCACCAGATAAGGGTCCATATGGCTGAGAAAAATTGTCCGGTTGCAGGTGATGAGGTCTACGGTCGAAAGAACCGTAAGTGGGCTTCACTTGGGATCAACCGTCAGTGCCTCCATTCCAGCATTTTGGCCTTCACTCATCCCTCTAAAGGGAAGATAATGCGTTTTACCGCGCCGCTCTGGCCTGATATTGCCTCTGTTCTGGAGCGGCTACGAGTGACGAGTGGGGAATGACTAGTCACTAGTCACTAGTCATTAGTCATTTCCCCAAGGGTGCTTCGGTGAGGAATAGGGTTGTGGGTATTACCGGCTGCATGGGGTCGGGTAAGACACGGGCTGCTCGTTATCTGCAGAGGATCAGTGGTGTTGAATATATTGATGCCGACGCCGTTTGCAGGGATCTGCTTAGACCCGGGGCGTCAGGATGGAATGCGTTTGTAGACGCCTTTGGCCGCAAGTTTTTCATGGAGGATAATGAGACAATAAACCGTCCGGTTTTGCGTGATGCCATTTTTAAAGATAGCGGACTTCGGGCAAGGGTAAATGCAATTCTCCATCCCATGGCAAGGGAGTCTATAAATGAGATGGTTGGTCAATATTCAGAAGTTTCACCGGTCATAC
Organism: Pseudomonadota bacterium; assembly: GCA_030635485.1. Classification (GTDB taxonomy): domain Bacteria; phylum Desulfobacterota; class Desulfobulbia; order Desulfobulbales; family DAOVYS01; genus DAOVYS01. The sequence continues at coordinate 5,050 of DAOVYS010000024.1, forward strand.
CGGTGCTTGTCGAGGCACCGTTGTTGTTTGAGGCTAAATGGGAAGATGACTTTGATTCAGTGGTTGTGGTTTACAGTACAAGAGAGCAGTGCATTGAGCGGTTAAAGAGACGTGACCATATAAGCATTCAAGATGCCCAAACAGCCCTTGCCGCGCAGGAGCCGATAGTCGACAAGGCCTTAAGGGCTCATTATGTGGTTGAAAACACCGGCGTTTGGGCGGATACTTGTCTTCAGCTGCTTCGTTTGAATGTATTGTTATGGGGGTAACTATTCTGCAGCACTCCATAGGAAGGCGATCAGGTCGCCCAGCATACTGATGATGTATAGCTGATCAACCTGCTTGCCTCCCTATGAAGCGCTGCAGAACAGTTACAGTTCGGTGGTTTTAGCTATATTTCGGCATCACGCTGAATAGTTACGTTATGGAATGGATGCTCTGATTGAGTGACTGTAGCAGTGATATTGCTGTTTAAGAAAAAATGTCTTGACAGCATGAATCTTAATAAATATTATGCCGTTAATCCTAATGAGACTGTTCAGTTGTTATTCCTGCCTATTTTTATATATCGGTTAAAAATATACTCCTGAATTACTTATCAGCGCGTTAGCGCTTTCATTTTCTGAATAAGATCTTTTTATTATATTGCAGGATACTCTATTTACGGAAGTTTGGTTCGTGTCCCTTCTTCGATTTAGAGTGTCCCGTCTTGACTCAGTTTTCCATCTTCGAATCAAAATCCTCGAATAATTATTAGCTTTTTATACATAATGACATAAGTTTGAGGCGTCTTGCAGGTAAGGAACTAGCGAGGAGCCGCCGGAGCAACCTTGTAGCGTTGCATAATAGGGCCTATGCGGAAATTAGATATTTTTGAATCGGCGTTGGTTGCCGAAATATAGCTATAACCAAGGAGCTGTAACTGTTTAGCAGCTCTTCATAGGGAGGCGATCAGGTCGATCAGCTATACAACAGGTATGCTGGGCGGCCTGATCGTCTTCCTATGAAACGCTGCTGAACAGTTATCTTGATATAAACCTTTTTAGTATCCGTACAGGACCCATTTTTGGTGAGGGAAGGAGAATTTTTTTATGAATCTTAGCGAGTTAAAGCTTAAGAAAATTACTGAGTTGACCAAAATGGCCGACGAGTTGAAAGTTGAAGGAGTCAGCAATCTCAGGAAACAGGAACTGATATTTGCTATTCTCAAAGCACAGAGTGCTCGCGCAGAGAAAAACGGGGGTAACCGAGGAAGCGGAGTTCTTGAAATTTTGCCGGACGGCTTTGGTTTCCTGCGGGCGCCTGATTATAATTATCTCCCCGGGCCTGATGATATTTATGTCTCTCCTTCCCAGATCCGCCGTCTGAACCTTCGCACAGGCGATACGGTTGAAGGGTTGATCCGTTCGCCAAAAGAGGGTGAGCGTTATTTTGCTCTTCTTAAGGTAGAGGGGGTGAATTTTGAATCACCTGATATTGATAGATACAAGACGCTTTTTACAAATCTGACCCCCCTTTATCCAAATGAACGTATAAAACTCGAGCTGGAACCCGACAATTATTCAATGCGGATTATGGATTTCATGGCACCGATCGGTAAGGGCCAGCGTGGGTTGATAGTATCCCCCCCACGGGCCGGAAAAACGGTGCTTATAAAGGATATAGCAAACAGCATCACGAGTAATCATAAGGAAATCATATTAATTGTATTGCTTATTGATGAACGTCCCGAAGAGGTGACGGATATGGCAAGGAACGTTGATGCTGAGGTTGTCAGTTCCACCTTTGACGAGCCGCAGCAACGTCATATTCAGGTTGCGGAGATGGTTCTCGAAAAGGCGAGACGTCTTGCCGAACATAAAAAGGACGTGGTGATTCTTTTAGACAGTATCACGCGTCTTGCCCGTGCTTACAACACAGTAGTCCCTCCGAGCGGAAAGATACTCTCCGGTGGAGTTGATTCAAACGCGCTGCATCGTCCCAAGCGTTTTTTCGGGTCCGCCAGAAATCTTGAGGAGGGCGGCAGTCTTACAATTATTGCGTCGGCGCTGATAGAAACCGGAAGCCGTATGGACGAGGTGATCTTTGAGGAGTTTAAAGGCACCGGCAATATGGAATTGGTGCTTAACCGGAAGATGGCTGACAAGCGCCTCTTTCCGGCAATGGATATAAATAAGTCCGGAACCAGAAAGGAAGAATTGCTGCTTGAGCCTGATGTTATGAACCGGATGTGGATACTCAGAAAACTTCTGTCGCCTATGAATTCGATCAACTCCATGGAATTTCTGTTGGATAAGATGAGAGGGACCAAGGATAACGCGGAGTTTTTTGCTTCCATGAATACGAGATGATGATATTGCAAAAGGTGTTTTTTTGCGAAAGCGTCACGATTGGTTGAAAAAAATGTAATTATCGGTTAAAAAATCAGGTTTCCTAATCTGGTGAACGAACCCTTAGATTTCAAGTTGCTTTAATTTGGAGGATATTAGATAAAATGAAACAAGGCATTCATCCTGAATACAATAAAATCAAGGCCCAGTGCGCCTGCGGTAATGAAGTGGAACTCGGATCCGTTAACAAGGAAATAAGAGTGGAGATTTGTTCCGCATGCCATCCGTTTTTTACCGGTAAGCAGAAGCTGGTCGACACTGCCGGCAGGGTTGAAAAATTTTTAAAAAAATACGGCCGTACACTGGACAAGTAATTCGCGGCCATTGTGAACTGTAAACCGACCACTGTGAACGGTTACTAATATTTTTACCCGCCATGTTTGCACAACTGGAAAATATTGGAGAAAAGCGTCAGGAACTTGAAGAACGTCTTTCAGATCCCTCCTTGATAGCTGATCATGTTCAATTCCGTACTGTAGCAAAAGAACATGCCCTCATTTCCAGGATTCACGATCTCTATTCCAAGTATCAGTCTGTTGAAGAAGAGTTGAATGAAAATCGTGGGATGCTGAGTGATGAAGAAGACGAGGAGATGCTCGACTTGGTGAGAGCAGAGATCGAAGAACTCACTGCAAAGGCCGATCAACTTCAAAATGAGATTCGCCTCCTTCTTCTACCCAAGGATCCAAATGATGAGAAGAACATCCTGCTTGAAATCAGGGCCGGTACCGGCGGAGACGAGGCTGCGCTTTTTGCGGCGGATCTGTTCAGGATGTACTCCAGATTTGCCGAGCTTCAGGGGTGGAAGGTTGAGGTCATGACCAGCAGCCCCATCGGTATAGGCGGGTTTAAGGAGATTATCGCCCTGATCAGCGGCAATAGGGTTTACAGTAAACTCAAATTTGAATGCGGGGTTCACAGGGTCCAGAGAGTGCCGGAGACCGAGGCCCAGGGGAGGATCCATACCTCTGCCGTTACAGTTGCCGTGATTCCGGAAGTAGAAGAGGTTGAATTAAATATTGAGCCAAATGAACTCAGGATCGATGTGTTTCGTTCATCCGGTCCTGGCGGACAGAGTGTGAACACGACCGATTCCGCTATCAGGATTACCCATCTTCCCACCGGTCTGGTGGTCACCTGCCAGGACGAGAAATCTCAGCATAAGAACAAGGCCCAGGCCTTGAAGGTTTTAAGGGCCAGACTGCTTGACCAGATGGAGCAGGAACGTCATGATAAGATTTCCAAAGACAGGAAGTCTCAAGTCGGATCCGGTGACAGGAGCGAGCGTATTCGCACATACAATTTTCCCCAGGGTCGCGTAAGCGATCACCGCATAAATCTGACCCTTTACAAACTTGATGAGATTCTGCTTGGGAAATTAGACTCGGTAATCCTTCCACTGATTGCACACTCTCAGGCGGAGGCCTTGAAAACCGCTCATTAACCGCTTACAGCTTAACAGGTTTTATTGACCCTTACGACGAACTTGAAAATCCGGGATTTTTTTCAGACAGCGGTCAGGCGCCTGAGGTCGGCAGCCATTCCGGATTCGGAAGTAGAAGTCAACATTCTGCTGGAATACGTTCTCAAGATGGACAGGGTTCGTCTTATTCTTGAGCGCGATTGTGAAATTTCCAGAAAATCATTTGATAATCTTGATCAGCTTCTGTCGCGTCGACTCCTTCGTGAACCCCTTGCCTATATAATCGGAGAGAAAGAATTTTGGTCTCTTCCGTTCAAAGTCACTCCAGATGTCCTCATTCCCCGTCCTGAGACGGAATTTTTGATTGAAACCGTACAGCGTATTCTGAAAGGGGAGGGCGGGGAACCGGTGAAAATGATCCTGGACCTGGGCACGGGAAGCGGTGTTATTGCAACCGTGCTGGCCCTGGAGTTCCCGGATTCCGCTGTCTACGGAATAGACCGTTCGGAAACGGCAATAAAGATAGCCTGCCTGAACGCAAAAAATCACGGGGTGCTTGACAGGATAGGGTTTATTGTCTCCGACTGGTTTACGGCGGTTTGCTTGGAGCCGATTTTTGACCTAATTGTATCAAACCCTCCCTATGTACCGACAGAGACCATGGCGGATCTGCAGCCCGAAGTGGGACTTTTTGAGCCCGGACCGGCGCTTGACGGCGGTAAAATGGGGGTTGAGATCATTGAAGTCATCAGTAGTCAGTTGGAAAGGGTTCTTAAGCCGGGCGGCTGGTTTTTTATGGAGATCGGAATTGGTCAGGACAAATATTGTATAGATCGATTTTTATCGTTTAAGTACTATGATAGTATAAAGGTTCATAACGATTATGCTGGGATTCCAAGGGTTTTTCAGGCAAGAAAGATAAAAGACTAGGCCATCTTGAATAATTGTCTTTTCGTCCGATTTCGGCGTCACAGCAAAAATGAAAAATGCTCACATATCCCTAATATGCGGAGTTTATACCCGAATGGGTGCTTTTTCATTTTAACTGTTCCTTGACCTCGAACGAAAATCCTAAATTATTCAAGATACCCTACAGATTTAGTAAACGCCGATCTTGATGAGCCAAGACTTTTAAGCTTCAAGGCACTTACAGGTATCGGCTCAGAATCGGCGTCCGCCAACTAATGGCACGGATCTTGAAACATTTTAAAGGGCAAATTGTTTAAAGCCCGTCAATGGGGAGATATATCATGAAAATTCCGGCTATCGATTTGGGAACCTGTACCGAGTGTGAAGGATGCATTGAAGTCTGTCCCTCTGTTTTCAGAAAAAACCCGGCAACAGGCTACGTAGAGGTTGTTGATTTAGAGAACTATCCGAAAGAAGAAGTAGACGAGGCAATAAAAAACTGTCCAGCTGACTCCATTCACTGGGAGTAAATCTCGTCAGCCAGAAAACGATACAGAGTGGCGCGGCCCACGCCAAGGATTCTGGCTGCCTTGGCCTTGTTCCCACCGCTTTTGACCAGCGCGGCCTTTACAGCCTCTGCTGTCAATTTGCGGGACGGCCCGCGGGAAGAATGTTTAATCCTCCATTCTTTCAGTTCCGGTGCCAGATCTTCCGGCTGAATGACTCTACCCCGGCATTTTACCAGTGCGAAACGAATTACGTTCTGAAGTTCGCGTACATTTCCAGGCCATGGATAGTCTGTTAATATGTCCATTGCCTCAGCGGAAATGCCGGAGGATATATGCCCTTCATCCTCTGCCATTGAAAGAAAATGGTCAACAAGCAGCGGGATATCGCTTATTCGTTTTTTAAGGGGCGGGAGTTCAATGGGCACTACTCTGATACGATAGTAGAGATCCTGCCTGAACCTGCCCCTCCGCATTTCCTCCTTAAGATCCCGGTTGGTTGCGCTTATGATGCGCACATCCGCGGTAACAGTCTTCTCCCCGCCCACATGTTCGAATTTTCCGTCCTGCAGGACCCTTAACAATTTTGCCTGCAGCGGCATGGGCATTTCCGCTATCTCATCCAGAAAAAGGGTTCCACCCCGGGCAAGATCAAAGCGGCCTTTTTTGTCCCGAACAGCGCCTGTAAAAGCGCCTTTCACATGTCCAAAAAGCTCACTCTCAAGGATTCCATCGGGCAGAGAGGCACAGTTGACAGGCACAAAAGGCCCTCCATCACGCCGGCTTTCCTTGTGAATGGCGACCGCTACAAGTTCCTTGCCTGTGCCTGTTTCCCCGGAAATCTGAACAGGATAATCGGTGACCGCCAGGTCGCGTATCTGATCATAAACCTGAAGCATGGCCGGATCCCTTCCGATAATCCCGGCAAACTCGATGATATCGCCTGTCTTAATCCGAAGCCTGGTCAGATCCGTCATGTCCCTCCATGATGCAATTACTCCTGACGGATTGCCGGATGCATCAATCGTGCTGTTCACTGTCATCTCAATGCGGCGGGATTCACCATTTTTAGCCAGGATATTCAGGGGATAATACCTGGTACAAGGTGAACCCGACGGGATTCCCTCCAAAAAGGCGCAGTTCCCTCCACAAAAGGGTCCGTTGAATACCTCATGACAGTCTCTGCCAAGGATTTCTTCCCTGCTGTAACCCGTGGTCTTTTCAGCCGCCCGGTTGAAAAACCAGATGCGCCTGTTACTGTCATGGGCCATAACGCCCTCTGAAAGGTTATCAAGGATATGCTCCAGATTCCGTCGGCTGACAGCGCTCTGATAGAGTGAATGAAGGCGGAATTCAACCAGTTCCCTGAACATCTTCAGAAGGTTCCCAAATCGCTCCGGGAATTTTCTCGCCTTGTTGTCAAGCACGGATATCGTGCCGTAAATCGCGCCATCCGGCCAGAACAACGGCATTCCCATGTAAGAAACCATTCCATGTTTCAAGTCACGGCTGATCCGCCATTTTTTCTCTTTTCGTCCGTCCGGGATAACACAGTTTTCTTCCGATCGGATCACCTGCCCGCAATAATATGTGTCTGCAGGTCCCCGATCACCCGGCTCAAATTGATTGTCAATTGAATCGCTGGATACGACCAGTATCAGGTCGGGCGGATCGCTCCTGCGAATGATCGCGCATGAGACCCCGATAATCTCTGCCGCGGAACTCACTATTTTCCGCCACTCACTGATCGTCTCCCCGGTGATTTCAATTCTCTCACGGTCAATCCGTGAGACAAGATGAAAGAGGTCACAAGGGGGACCTGAAGGGGCTTGTCCGGCATCTCGCTTTTTTATCATTTAAATCTTGTTTCCTTCGGCATCTTCCATCTCCGTTTAAGCGTTCACCGTCTATCAAGTCGCACAGAACTATTCAGCGTGATGCCGAAATATAGCTAAACCCACCGAACTGTAACTGTTCTGCAGCGCACCCCAAGGGCACTTCCTGCGGGGCGCTTCATAGGGAGGCAAGCAGGTTGATCAGCTATACATCATCAGTCTGCTGGGCGACCTGATTGCCTTCCTATGGAGTGCTGCAGAACAGTTACGTCACACAAAAAATTTCATCCAGTTCTCTATTGGCTGAATTAAGATGACTCCGAAGCAAAGAATTACTTTTTTCAAAATCAAGCTTTCGGGCAATTAGAAAATCGGTATATTTTATTAATTGCGTTATCCTGTTTTTCTCATTTATTGCCGTTTCAATGGAGTACATAAAATAACGGTTTTTCCCAGGCATACCATTTTCAGCCGCATATTCAATTATATCCTGATAGTAATATATTTTTCTGGCATCAACATCAATTCGCTGCAGAATGAGATCCAAGAACTTCTTTAAAAATTTCACTCTCAAATCAATGGGAACGGTATCTACAAGGGTCCCATCAATTTCACACACAATAAGAGGATTCTTACTGACGACATAGGCGCTTGCCCTTCTGGGTTTTGACGGGTCGGTTACGACCAATTCTCCAAAGACCTCTCCCCTGTTTATGGTGCCGACACTTGTTTCCTTTATGCTCCCGACCTTCTTTCTTACCTCAATCTTACCCCGCAGAATAATATAAAAATGTTGATCAAAGACTCCCTCTTCAAAAACTCTCGCCCCGCTTACAAACCTTTTCCATTTCATTAACCGTGCTTCACTGACTATGGAGATCAATTCTTCCAATGTGAAAATATTAAAAAATGCAACCCCATAAAGGAGATTAGCAAATTTCGTGGCAGCTTCTTGCGTTAGGACGGCTTCTTTCATTGCACCCCCTTTTCCCGTATCAAAAAAGTTGACTCAGTAGGTTGTTTATCCGGAAATGTTACATTTCCGGATAAACAACCTACTGAGTCAATGAACGACGCTACGTGGAACATAAACTATTATCAAGTTCCCTGTTTGCCCTCTCCAGCAAATCTCTTATGAAAGATTCACTTTTCTCCGGGTCAAGCTGCATTGACACTAAATAGTCGGTATATTTTATATATTGGGTTATTCGGTTTCTTTCGCTGATCGCGGTCTCTATGGAATAGAGAAAAAAATCATCCTGTTCAAGAGAGTTATTTTCCCCAGCAAACGTGATTATCTTCTGCAAATAAAATATTTTTCTGGCATCCTTATTGATTCTGTTCAGAATCAGATCCAGAAATTTTTTCAGAAACTTCATTCTCAACAGAGAAATCGCATTATCAACAAGCATGGCATTGATTTTTGCCAAAACAGCTCCATCCTTTCCCGCTACATAGGCACTCGCCCTCCGAGGCTGCGCGGGGTCGGTTATGACTAATTCTCCAAACACCTCTCCTTTATTTATGGTTCCAACGCTCTCCTCTCCGGACTTTTCCATTTTTTTTCTGAGATCAATCTTTCCACGCATGAGAATAAAAAAATTCCGGTCATATTCACCCTCGCTAAAAATTTTTGTTCCGTTTTTCATATCCTGCATTGTTATGAACTTGGTCTCACGCACGATCTCGATTAATTCCTCTATGGAAAAAATGTTAAAAAACGCGACTCCATAAAGGAGATTGGCAAACTTTGTGATATATTTCTGAGTTGAACCGAATTCCATCATTTTTTATCCCTCTCATCCTTAGGGCCTGTAAGAAAATAACTTGGCCGATATTGCGCTTAGATTTGGGCCAAGTTATTTTCTTACGGACCCTTAGACGATAGGTGGTGTCGGTATTTGGTGTCGAGATTCCGCAGCCGCTCCGAGATAATGGCCCCCAGGTTTCGGTATAACTTTAGACACAATTTGGGCTCCAGATAGCGCAGGACAGTTTCATTAATGGCAAGGGCATGGGTTGGTTCCCTGGCAATGACTGAGGCTGATCGGGGCATTCTGTCAAGAATGGCCATTTCCCCGACACAACTGCCGGCCGGCAGAACATTGACTTCAATATCCCGACCTTCGACTTCCTGGACCACTGCCATGGAGCCGGATATTATAACATAGAGTTTGGTGCCATTGGTTCCTTCACGGATGACATATTCACCATTTTTAAATGTTTCCTGACTTGCCAGTTTAAAGATGATGAAAAGCTCATCCATGGAAAAATTGGCAAAGAACATGTATTTCTTCCGTAGATTCTCCATAATCTTCTTTTTGTTATAGTGGAAATCGGAAAGCATGCCATGCTGGGATTTCCGACTGACATTGTCCATATATAACTCAAGGGCATCGGAGAAATCCTCGGCATTCTGGAATCGTTTTTCCGGGTCTTTGGCTATGGCTCGGTTAATAATTTTTTCAAGCTCTTTGTCTGCATCACTGACCTCTGAAAGGGGTAGCGGCGTTCGACTCACCACAGCCTGAAGGATTTCTTCAGTGCTTCCTGCCTTAAAAGGTTTCAAAAAACTTATCCAGGTATATGCCAGAACACCGAGAGAGAAGATATCCGATCGGTGGTCAAGCTCAAGATTCTTGACCTGTTCAGGAGACATGTAGATCGGACTGCCGACCATGATCTCTTCTGCGTCAACCATGTTTTTCAGATTGCCCCCTGACTTTGCCTCTATGATTCGGGCAATGCCAAAATCCATAATTTTAGGTAATCGATTTTTCAGAATCATCACGTTAGCCGGCTTGACATCCCTATGGAGAATCCCTCGCTGATGTGCATAATTTAACGCCTGTGCCACCATTGATATAATGGCAATCTTTTCCGACAAGGCAAACTTCACCTTCTCATCAATCAACTTTTTAAGGTTGTCTCCTTCAATATACTCCATAATGAGATATGGCAGTCCTTTCTCGATACCAATGTCATAAATCGTGGTGATGTGCCTGTGATTCATATTAGCGGTTACCCTGGCCTCCTGCAGAAAGTAATTCCGGACCAGTCTACGTTCCTCTCGACTCCGCATTCTATCCATTCTCAGAGTCTTGATGGCCACCTGTCTGGCCAGTTTGTTGTCATAGGCCAGATAAACCGATCCCATAGATCCTTGGCCAAGAAGATTTTCGAGACGATAACGGCCAAACATGATCGTGCCTTTTGTCATCACCCCGGAGTGTTTTTTGGGCCTATTTTTTTTTGTGGCAGTAGCAGTGGGAGATTCCGGTTGCGACAAAAGCTCCTCCTGACCCGCTCCACTTGTTTTTTTGTTAATGAGTTGGTTCAAGGCAAGACGGGCCTGCTCCACAACCTGTAACAGGTCTGTATTCTGCATATGGTCATTTCCGAGTCCGTCGGCAATCTCCTGCATCTGAGTAAAACTTTCTTGGACAATGGCATTAATCTTCTCCTGGGACAGTTTAAATCTCAGTTGCGCCTCGACAAAAATACTCTGATAGTCCTCTGATTGCATAAAGACAAGACGGGTAAGCTCCATTGCGAGACAAACTATCTTGATAAATTCCGAAACATTATCCCTCAGATCGGTAAAACGGTGCCATTGTTGGCAATCAACAATATTATCAGGGAAATTCCACTGTCTCAGCACCACCTCACCGATCTGGCGATGATCAATGCCGTAATGCTCAAGCTGCCAGGATAAAAGCTCCGGCAGACTATCATGTTCCAGGTCTATCTCATTTGTCTTATCCTTTGTCTTATCCTTGATAAAGAGGTCAAAAAAGACCAGAAGTCCGATCTCCATGGTAAGACCGGCGGAAAATGCCTCTTCCGGATCGCCGATCTTGAGCTCTTCGGCCAAGGATTTAGTCAACAGTGCCCGATACATTGAGGTCCGCCAGAACTTTTCATAGTCCATCGGCCCAACCTTGCCCATAGGAAATGAATTACGAAGAGAAAGGGACAACGCCATAATGCGTAAACGGTGAAATCCTACCCGCGTAACGGCCTGCTGTAAGGAGGCCATGGGGGCATGGCCCTTGAAAAAGGCGCTGTTGGCAAGGCGCAGAAGTCGGGCGGAAAGTGCCGGATCTTCCTCGATCAGCTCGGCCAGATCCTTGGCCGAGCTTTTTTCGTCCGCCGCCAATTGCACGAGCTTTACGGCAATAACCGAAAGAGAGGGTATGTGGTAGCCTTCCCTAAGATTCCGGAGCAATTTGGCCTTTGCAGCGTCTTGTTTAACCATTTTGTCTTCTATAAGAATTATGATTGATTTAAATACAGCTCCTTAAAATTGTCAGGAACCACATCGTCTCTTATTCCCAGACGCGTAAGTGCAAAATCATACTTGACCGGATCATCCGGCTCGATCTGCTTAAAGGCTGAAGTGATCTCAAGCGCGGCACGCATATCCGACCCTCTTCTCTCCGTAAGACGGAGGCCCATGCCTATCCTGTGCATGTGTGTGTCCAAAGGAATTATAAGTTTTGAACATGATACGCCATTCCACCCGCCCGGGTCAACTTCATCTTTTCTTACCATCCACCTTAAAAAAAGGTTCAGCCTCTTGCATGCGCTTCCCTTTTCAGGCCGTGCCAGCAGATGGCCGGGCCCTCCGTTTTTTGCCCCGAGTTGATCTGAAAAAAATGTCATTGCAGAAATTATGTTCTCATCATACGGCGACATTCCGGCAAGAAAGCAGATGTTGAGTGAACCAAAACGTCTGATAGCCGTTTTTACGCCAAAGAGCAAGGCTGCCAGATGATCTCCATTGGCAAACCTGTGAGAAAATCCGGCAAATGCCCTCTCAAGAGAATTCAGGGTGGCATTCTGTAAAAAATCACAGGGCGAATATCCAATCACCCCAAGAACGCGTGAAACGCTTTTCAATATCTGAGCAACCCTGCCGTAAGCCAGAGAGGAGGCAATCAGACCGACAATTTCACGATCCCTGATATCCCTGTACGAATAGAGAAATTCAAGAGGATCGGGATGAACAAACCTGCGCCTGTGATAGTGTTTATACAGATCGTCAAGCTTTATTTTCAGTGTTTTATTATCCAAAATCAATGGTCTCGCAAAAAGCACTCTGTAATGGACGTTAACCGACTGTAACTTGTTAAGAAGTTACACCAAAAACATATAATTCTCCATGCTCGTTTTACATTACCGACTCGTTTTCAAACTCAATAAGCAAAAAAAGGCAGGGAGGACACTATGCCCACCCTGCCTTTTGCCTGTTAATCCGGCAGTTGTTATAATTTTGGAGGTATTTTATCTGCCTTGGCCCCCGCAGCCCGAACCGTAACCCGCGCCTCGGTGGTGCCTGCCTTTACCCCAGCCGCTTCCAGGACCGTACCCACCGGCATAGGCGGCTGCCTCAGGGGCGATTTCCCTGACCTCGACCCTGTAGTTGAGACGTTTCTGTGCCATTTCGGCCCTGAGATCGCTGATCTCCTTCTGAAGCCCTTTCAAATTTTCCAGATCAAGGTCTGTTCCAGCTAATGCACTGTTAAGTTCCGCAATCTTGGTCCTGATCCGGATTCTGAGTTCAGCCGTGGAATTATAGAATTCCTTGTCAAGTCCATCCAGCTGACTTCTCTGTTCCTCACTGAAATTCCCTGCATTCCAGTTGTAACACGGACCATTGTGATACCCTTTCATGTGACGTCCCCCACCCCAGCCGCCTCCTCCGGCAAATACGGGATAGGTCATCAGCCCTATCAACATGACACTTACTATCATAATTGCTGTTTTCTTCATTTTGTTTTCCTCCTCTTATTTGAGTCTTGAATTTTGTTTTTTTGGCATGCCCTGTTTACACTCCTGTATGAGCAAGTACCGTGCCACAATCCGTATTTTCTTTGAACCTGCCGAAATTATAGAACTATTTTAAAACGCAATAATTCCAGACCACGATTTTTTGTTGCATTGTCCCTGAAAAAATGGATACTTTGTATACAGGCTGGGTACTCACATGGATAGAAAGTATCCATGTGGCTCTGGTTAATTAAGCGATCTCAGGCGCCGCAGCTGCACGCGTGCAGCTGCGGCGCCTGAGATCGCTTAATTAACCAGAGCCACATGGATACTTTCTATCCATGTGAGTAC
>DAOVYS010000142.1 GCA_030635485.1 Pseudomonadota bacterium
AAAACCTCGGTCTGTAAATGTTTGACAGTGCTCCAGGTGTCCACGATCAGGTCTTTCAGCGATACATAAGTATGCTGGAAGGCCTGATCGTGGACAGATGGAGTGCTGCCGAATATTTATATATCAACAGCCAGATGCAGCATACAATCCGTACCTTTTAAGACGCTGCCGCCTTTCGGTTCCTGCGAAACAACGCGGCCAAACCCCCGCGTCCTCACTTTCAGGCCATACGGCTGAAGATCCTGAAGCGCCTTTCGCAGACTTCGGCCGGTCACATCCGGCATCCTCTCCTTAAGGCTTGCTTGGCGTAAATCAGGTCCGGCATCCGCCCTGTTCTGAAACTCAAGCCACTTTCTCTGAGCTTCCGATTCCCCTGACATAATCATGGAAGTAACATCTTCAGGAGGCGTACGTCGGGCATTTTGAAGAATTTGACCGATAATCCCCTCTCCCATCTCTCGCATACGTGACCGCTCTTTGAGATTGATAAACGCGTTATCCAGCACAACGACCATGGTAATCCCGGGATCTTTCTGCGGGGCCATGCCAAGCATCACGCAATGAAATCTGCCGCTCTCGGCCATTAACTCCTCCTGCGAATCCTCCCGCTGTCCATCAACTTGCTGGATATGAGGTTCTGTTACATCCGATTCACCAAAAAACTGATCCGCGATCATTGATTCGAAAAACAGTCCATTACCGGACCGCCCGCCCGCAGCCTTTTCCAACATGGTCAAGACGGTAGCGCTCACCTCGGGATTGACCGGTGGAATACTCTTCTCATGACGGGCCGTGACCGGCTGTTCATTCGCCTCTTCCCAGACCGCATCAAGAAGATGAGGCGTAATGGCCTTTCCACCATTCACCAGCCTTGAAAAGGCGGAAAGCAGATGCAGAGCGGTTGTGGACGACCTATGACGTTCGAGCCGAAAGACCCCGACCTCACCCGTATCCTCCATGATACTGCTCTGCCTCTCAACCGGCAGGTCCACTCCGCTCTTCCTGTTAAAGCCGATATCAAAAAGAAACCTGCCCAGATAATCTCCATCCATATAATTCACTGCCGGCCACCTTGCCTCCAGAGAGACAAAGACCCTGTCCCTGATCCGGATCCAGACCGGTTCTTCTTCTGATGGCGCCCCGGCGTTATCCTCCGCATCACCGGCGTGGCCTCCCAGAACCTTTACAGCGTCTGCTGTCGGACGAAGCTGACGCACTGCTACGTTGCCGGCCCCGGCCGCGGCTGCAAAATTAAACAGCCCGTTCAAGCCTCCAGGCATGACCGGATCCGTAATGATTCTATTTCTCAATTCATCCGGTGCATAATCCCAGAACCGATTGGGATCATAGGAGGGCAGGCTCACTAACCCGAGAATGGAACCTGTTGATGGATTCATTACCATTGCCATGCCTGCCGATGCCTTGGTCTTTTTTCGGAGGGCTCGGAGCCGGGCCTCAAGCAGCTTCTGAATGGTTAAGTCCAGAGTCAGAACAAGGTGTCCGCCGGTCTCCCCGACATTACTTGATCCGGTAGTGGTGATATCGGAAAGGTCGGGATCACTGACCGGTCCGCCACGCAGAACATTATCATAGTGGAATTCCGTACCGGCTAGTCCCTGCTCATCATTCACAAAACCGACCACATGGGATGCGATTCGATGATTGGGATAATACCTGTGCAGTTCCTCAAATACGCTTACGCCACGCAGATCCAGCTCTATTACATCCGCTGCCTTATCGGCCGGTATCCCGTGCCCCAGCCAGACAAAATTCCTCTCAGACTTCAGGTCTGAAACAAGTTCCCTTTCTTCCAGGTCCAGCACATCTGCAAGCAGTGCTGCTGCCCGTTCAGGTTCTTCTATTTCAAGAGGCCGCACATATATGGAAGAAAGTTTAAAACTAACGGCCAGTTCCTTGAAATTTCTATCATAGATATTATGGCGCCCGACAAATTCGCCGCCACTTTTCCGGAGACTTTGATCATCCTGTTGAACAGGGGTGTCGGTTGTCTGTTCTTGCTGCTGATCCTGTGCCGGAAAATCAGAAAGGCGGGTCTTGCCGGATAACAACAATACGATTATCAAGCCTATTGCCAAAAAAACAGCGCCAAATATGATAAGCTTCCGACTTTTTGGCTTTTGATGATCTTTCATCCATGGAGACCTGACCCGGTTAGACAGGAACGGGCAAAGATATTCTTAAGGATACCTTACCTGCCTGTCTGTAGGCCGATACAGCCCGAACTCCCCGGCCGTGACCTCAAAATTTTCCAGGGCCAACAGATTACCGCGACGAACCTCCATCTCGTTTTTTAACCCGGAAAATTTCTGATAAATCGTTTGGCTCTGGGCCAACTCGCCCAGACCGCTTCTGATCTGCCATCCAATCCAATAACTGAATACCATGCCGATAACCATTAACACGACAACCATAATTCCAGAGACCTTCCAAAGCAGTCCGCTCCGACCGAAGCCGGTTTCATCCCTGGGAGAGACTCTCTGCATCTCACCCATCACCAACGTGTACCTGTGTGCATAATCCTGGATCATTTTTCCACCTCAAAATGCTGTGCGTTCATGCCGGATAGCCGATTACGCGACAGTTGCCGATTTCCTGCAGGCCCTTAGCTTTGCACTTCGGGCTCTGGGATTCCGTCTCCTTTCCTCTTCCCCGGCCTCCACTGGTTTTGATGTGAGTACATCCAGGGCCGGATTCTGCTTAAAAAAACGTTTAACCAACCGATCTTCAAGGGAATGAAATGAGATAACAGAGATTCCGGCTCCAGGGTTTAAGAGAGTTGCACTATCTTCAAGCACTGTTACCAGATTATCCAATTCACGATTGACCGCTATGCGCAACCCTTGAAAGACCTTAGTTGCCACATGAATTTTCTTTGGATGAAAACGTTTTGGAACCGCTCTTGACACAATGCTCACCAACTGGTCAGTGGTCAAAATTTTCTTATTCTTGCGTTCAGCCGCAATAGAGGCTGCGATCGGCCTGGCCTGGCGTTCCCCGCCAAAAAGATAGAAGATGTCCGCCAATTCCTCCTGCGTGACTGTGTTGATGATATCCGCAGCTGTTTCTGTTGTCCGGTCATCCATCCGCATGTCAAGGGGCTCGCTTCCTTTAAAACTGAACCCGCGGCCGCTCAGATCAAGCTGGAAAGATGAAAGGCCAAGATCCAGGAGCAGTCCGTCAATTCCTTGTATGCCAAGTTCAGCCATGGCCTCTTTAAGGGATGAGTAGTTCTTTCTGACGAAAGTGACCCTGTTTCCAAATTGTTTCAGCCTCTGCCTGGCCATTGCCAGGGCATCCGCATCCCACTCAAAGCCGATCACCCTGCCTCCAGGCTGACTAACCTCTAAAATCCTGGCTGTATGCCCTCCCAGACCAAGGCAGCCATCTACGTATATGCCGCCGTCCACCGGCGCCAGATAACTTACCGCCTCCTCAAGCAGCACCGATTGGTGGATAGGTGTTATAATCCCCATTCGATAATGGCCCTGTCAAAACTCTCAAACTCATCTGTTGTGGGTTTTTGTTTTTCTTCCCAGGTGCCTTTGTCCCAGATCTCGAAATACTTCAGAACCCCACTTAACACCACATCCTTTTCAATGCCGATCAAATCCCTCAGTTTAGGAGATAGCAGGATACGGCCCTGTTTGTCGAGGGGGCAGGGGGTTACCACGCGAATCACATGTTCCATCATCCTTTTTTGCTCTGGTTTCTCCTTTATTCTGTCTAAAAGTGTGACCTCTATCTTTTCCCACACCGGCTGAGGATACGCCCTCAGACAATCTTCCCATGGCACAACCATCAAGACGTCATCAAAATGACGACGTAGAACATCACGAAACCTGGTTGGAACATTCAACCGGCCTTTCCCGTCAAGCGAGTGATCCGAATGGCTACGAAAATGATTCACTCGACCTCCTACAACCACATCACCCATCAGCTCCCCCCAACTTACGCCCTTTTGCCCCACTTTTCACCACACTATATTTGCTTGTACTGCATCTCTACCCTGAAATCAACAAAAAATGGATATATACACATCTTATTGGTATCATTGAATATGATGCTGGAAACACAAGATATGGTAGGTCAACGTGGGGATATAGCACAATATATGGTATGTGGGGAAAGGTGGCACAAAAATATTTTTTTAAAAAAAACAAAATAAACCATTTTTTTGTATTCTTCAAAAAAAACAGAGCCCATCCATTCCGGTCCAGGTGGGAATTTAACTTGACAGTCAAGAGAGAAAGGAGAATGTTCCCGTAACTATTCCGCAGCACTCCATTAGGAAGGCGATCAGATCGCCCAGCATACTGATGATGTATAGCTGGGCAACCTGCTTGCCTCCCTATGAAGCACTGCAGAACAGTTACAGTTCGGTGGTTTTAGCTATATCTCGGCATCACGCTGAATAGTTACATGTTCCCTACGATTATTAAAGCATAAAAAGTGAGGTTGAGGCGTGAAAGGTGAGAAAAAAAGCATGGCACGGACCGCCCGAAAGAAGACGGCTCCAAAGTCGACGCCTAAGCCCGGTCCGCCCCCCAAAAAACGGCCGTGGACACATGTCCATCTGGCCATCTATCTTTTATTCATAAGCGGATTACTCACGATCTTCATCAGCGCAACCCTTTTTCTCTTTATTTCGCTTGACATACCTGCCATAAGCTCTCTTGAGAGTTATCGTCCTCCGGTTACATCGCTGATACTCGATGATCAAGGGAACGTGGTTGACCGGATATTCAAGCAGAACCGTTACGTTGTCCCACTTTCCCTGATGCCTGATCTGCTGCCTAACGCCTTTGTCGCGGCGGAAGACGCCCGATTCTTACAACACCGTGGGATTGACGCATGGTCTATACTGCGGGCACTAATTCACAACATCAGATCAGGAAACCGAGCCCAAGGAGGTAGTACTATCACGCAGCAGGTGGCCCGTTCCCTGCTTCTAACACCGGAAAAAACTTACACAAGAAAGGTAAAGGAGGCCATTCTCGCCTACCGGATCGACCATACACTGAACAAAGACGAAATACTCCACATCTACTTGAACCAGATCTATCTAGGCGAGGGATCATACGGCGTTGAAGCGGCTGCTCAGACCTATTTTGACAAACACGTCCAGGACCTGACCCTGGCCGAGATTTCACTTCTGGCAGGCCTCCCGCAGGCGCCAAGCCGCTATTCACCATTCAAACACTATAAATTGGCCAAAAAACGACAGGCATACGTGTTAAATCGAATGGCCGAGGATGGATACATCTCCGCGACAGCTGCAAGAAAAGCCTATAAACACGCTCTGTTCTGGGCACCTGTTTCAGATTCCCCGATGAACAGCAGATACTTTATCCAACAGGTAAGAAATTACGTTAATCGGAAATACAAGGATAAACGACTGACCACAGACGGCCTGACCATTCACACGACCATTAACCGCTCACTTCAAAATGCGGCAACATCATCGGTACGCAAGGGAATCGCACAACTCGTGATCAGACAGAAATCCGGCACATCACAATACATGTCTCCCCAGGCAGCGCTTATCGCAATTGAAACCGGAACAGGCAGAATCCGGGCAATGGTGGGTGGAATCAATTTCAGCAGCAGCCAGTTCAACCGGGCGGTACAGGCAAGACGGCAGCCAGGCTCGGCCTTTAAACCCATCATTTATGCGGCCGCACTTGCAAAGGGTCTGACCCCGGCCACCATTATCGAAGATGAACCGCTTCAGCTACAGGGCTCCGGCCCGGGAGAAATCTGGGAACCCCGGAACTTCAGCGGGACATTCCACGGCCCTACAACACTTCGAAACGGTCTTGTTTATTCACGCAACATCGTCACGATCAAAATTCTCCAGGAGGTGGGCGTACACGAGGTAATCAAACTGGCAGGGAATCTAGGAATCCGGTCGCCGATGACCAAAAACCTCTCCCTGGCCCTTGGATCATCCGAACTTTCACTCCTTGAACTGACTTCAGCATATTCCGTCTTTGCAAACGGCGGGGATTACGTCAAACCGGTATTTATAAAGAGGATCGTGGACCGTGACGGCAACATCCTGGAACAAAACAGACCAGTGCCGAAACCGGTTCTGGACGAGCGGACCGCATTTCAGATTACCCATCTCATGAAACAGGTCATCAAGGAGGGGACAGGAAAAAAGGCCCGTGGTCTTGCCACACCTTCGGCAGGCAAAACCGGAACCACCGATCAAAACATGGACGCCTGGTTCATAGGTTACACACCCAGCATTGCCACCGGTGTATGGGTTGGATATGATCAGAAAATCACACTGGGAACCAGGGAAACAGGCAGCCGGGCAGCCGCCCCGATCTGGCTCGATTTCATGAAAAAGGCGGAAAAACATTTTCCGGAAGAGGATTTCAAGATTCCTGAAGGAATTACATTTATCCCCATGAACAGCGAAACAGGAGAGATCGAAAACGGAGAAAACGATGAGTTCCCATGGCAGGCGTTTCGCAACGACAACCTGCCTTCCGAATCGGAGGAGGCCTCCGACAATGACGTACAATTGGGAATTACGAATTAGGAATTACGAATGTTATGAAAATAATGACGTTATCTACAAGACAACAAAAATTACTAATTCGTAATTCCTAACCCAGATAAACTGGAAAAAATTAATGACCTGGACTCTTTTCAGTACCCCCCTGAGGGCATAGCCGTCAGGCTAAGACCATAACCACCTGATTTAAGCTGCCATTTTTAGTTCATTCTGATTGCTAACATCCATCAACACCAATGATTTTTCAAGCAACTCTATGGAAGTTTCTCGTGATCCTTTTTTCTCTAGCAAATGACTCACTCTGCTTACTTCATAAAATTCCTTAAA
>DAOVYS010000137.1 GCA_030635485.1 Pseudomonadota bacterium
AAGCTGGTGGGCGACTTTGAACCGGTCGACCTTAACCGGCTGGTAAGCCATGCCCTGCAGATGCTTGATGAATCGCTGGCAAAAAGGGATGTGCGGGTGGTCATGAATACGGGGCGTCTACCGTTGATACGGGCCGAGGAGGCCAAGCTGTTGCAGATCCTGATCAATCTGATCAAGAACGGTTATGAGGCCATGGAGGAGACCCCTGTGGAGAGGCGGGAGCTGGTCATCTCCACCAGTTACGACCCCGGCGACCTCGGTCAGGTCGTTTTCAGAATTCAGGATAACGGCTGCGGCTTTGCCCCTGCCGACTGGGAAAAACTTTTTACCTTCGGCTATTCCTCTAAAGAGAGGGGGTCCGGTTTTGGTCTGCATTCCTGTGCCAACTATCTCATTGCCAATAAGGGTTCCATTGAAGCCCTCAGCGCCGGCCTTGGCAAGGGCGCTGAATTTGTCATCCGGCTGCCGGTTGATTCCGGGTAAGCGTTCACAGGCACCGCATCTCATCTGCACGCGCTCAGGGTGACCGGCATAGTACGGCTATAGCCGGTCACCCTGATCACGCACCCCAAGGGCACTTCCGTTGGGCGTACAGCTGCGGTGCCTGTGAACGCTTACATGCCGGGGGGCAGTAAGTTCGTACCCCTGGTGAATGGTTACGATTCCGGGATGATGGAGGAGTATGCCAAATCCACAAAGAACGGAAAGAAAAGGGATGAAACATAATAGACATATTATCGTCATTGACGATGACCGGGAGATCTGGCAGGCCTATAAGGCGGTGTTGGCACCGGATCCTGAGAGTCCTGATTCTACGATCCGGCAAATCAGGGAGCTGATGGGGGATCGGACATCGGATTTGTCTATTGATGAGGAGCGGTTTGAGTTGGCCTTTGCCGCCCAGGGACAAGAGGGTTTTGGTCTGGTAAAGGAGGCCATGGAAAGCGATAGGCCCTTTGCCGTGGCCTTTATTGACGTGCGCATGCCTCCGGGCTGGGACGGCATGGAGACTGCCGTGCGGATTCGCCGGGTTGATCCCAATGTTGAAATCGTTATCGTCACTGCCTATTCCGACCGTTCCCGGTCTGAGATTGCCCGAGCCTTGGGAGATCCTGCTAAGTTTCTCTTTGTTCGTAAGCCTTTTGACGTTGAAGAGCTGAAGCAGCTGGCTGTTTCTCTGACTGAAAAGTGGAATATCACCCGCCGGGAAGAGGAGCAGCGTAACGTCCTGCGTCATTCCGAGGCCCGATTCCGGGCCTTGGTGGAAACCACCAGCGACTGGGTCTGGGAGGCGGACCAACAGGGCAACCTGACATATTGTTCGCCGGTTTCCGAGAGGCTTTTTGGATTCAGTTCCGAGGAACTGCTGGGTAAGAATATGTTTCGGGCTCTGGGAACAGAAGGTGAGGATACTGATGAATACCAGCAGGTCTTTGAGAACAATGTCAGGACAGCCTCTTGTTTTTACACCATCGAACACCGCTGCCGCCACCGGGATGGCCGGCTCGTTGTTATTGAATCCAGCGGCGCCCCTGTTCTTGGTGAGGATGGCAGGGTTGATGGTTTCCGGGGGATCGACCGTGATATCACCAGGCGGATTGAGGTAGAAGAGGAGAGGCGGCAGCTTGAGGTTCAGTATCGGCAAAGCCAGAAACTTGAAGCCTTGGGCACTTTGGCCGGGGGCATTGCCCATGATCTGAACAATATGCTGACGCCTATTCTGGGTTATTGTGAGTTAGCACGCTTACGCATCGGAGCGGATCATCCCCTGCAGGAATCTCTGGAAGCTATTGATAAAAGTGCCAGACGGGCCGCAGCTCTGATCCGGCAGATCCTGGCCTTCAGCCGCAAGCAGGTGATAGAATCAAGCTCTCTCAACCTCAACACCCTGATTACCGATTTTGCCAAGATGTTGCAGCGGCTCATTCGGGAGGATGTGGAGATGCAGTTTGATCTGGCCGATGATCTGTGGAATATTGAGGCTGATATCAGCCAGATGGAACAGGTGCTGCTGAATCTGGTGGTTAATGCCCAGGACGCATTTGTTGAGGGTGGCATGGTTATTGTCAGGACAGAGAATAAGGAGGTCTCCTACCTTTTTGATATTGAAAACAGAGTATTCAACGGTTTTTATGTGGTATTGTCAGTCATAGATAATGGCGCCGGCATTGATAAAGAGACCCTGAATATGATCTTTGATCCATTTTTTACCACCAAAGAGGTGGGAAAGGGGACCGGAATGGGGTTGGCTACAGTCCACGGTATTGTGAGACAGCATGGCGGCCATGTCAGGGTGGAAACCGCTCCGGGACAGGGGACCGGCTTTTATATCTATTTGCCGAAAGTAGAACAGCATGGGGAGCATCGTGATGAGATCGAGCAGCGTGAAGAGGTTGCGGGCGGTCAGGAAACGATATTGCTGGTTGAGGATGATCCCTCTGTTTTGCAAATGACGGAAATTCTTCTATCTGAAATGGGTTATACCGTGTTGAGCGCCGCCGATGGCAATGAGGGATTGGCCCTTTTCAAGGAGAGAGGGGCTGATATTGATCTGCTGCTCACTGATTTGGTCATGCCGGGAATGGGTGGCCGCACCCTGTCCGCAGCCATTAAGGAAGTGAGGCCGGAATTCCCAGTCATTTTTATGACCGGTTACGATTTTAATCAGGAGTTCGATGGTCAGGCAGTGCGACAGGGGATGATCGTCCTCCAGAAGCCGTTTTGCCCCAAGGATTTGGCCGGTCTTCTTCGGAAGGCCTTTGAGAAAAATATCTCAAAAAATTTTTTTGCTCCCTCCGGATGAAGTAGGGGCAGGTTTTAAACCTGCCCTTTCTGGCGGTTCCAAACCTGCCCCATAATTATTCAGCCCAAAGACAAAGAGGGCGGGTTTGGAACCCGCCCCTACTTAGACAAACCGCTTAGTCAAATCGCTCGCCGGCATATGGAAGCGAACCCAGGCCTTCTATGTATTCCCTGCCCACAATACCGACAATGAAGTACTCTTTGGTAATCGGATCGGATCGGAATCGTTTCATTATGCGGAAATTTTTGATCTGTTTTGACGATGAAACGTGTATCCGTTGGCCTGTGCAATGGATCTTCTCACCATCAATCTTGATGAATTGACCCTCAACAGGTTGGATGGGAACATCGCGCCCAATAATTTCAAGCACCTTTTTTTCAAGCTCGGTCAGGGAAAATTTTGGTTTTTTGCGAAAGCCGATAACAAATCCGTGCCTGACGTTGGAGTGTACGTCAGGTGTTTCGCCATACTCCTTCTTTATAATCTGAAGGGTGATGTCTTCGGCCGAATGGGCCATCAGGCGGTATTTCATGTTCTTCATAACCTCTTTCCTCACCTCAATAGGAGAGGGGCCGAATACGGTCGGTCGAAAGACACGGACTTCATCGCTGATTGCAAAGAGCAGCTGTGCATTGTATCCAAGGGCCTTGTATAGGAGGTCGAAATGTTCGACTATTACCCGGCGGCCATGTGAAACAGCATGAACCACCGCGTCACGGATCTCATACATCTGGCGGAATGCGGTTTCATAGCGGACATCAATATGAAAGGTATGTCCGGAGAAGAAGTCATTTTCCGAGAAGTCAAAAAGAGGGGTGGCCGGGTTGTTGATGCCGTCATCCTCATTGGTCAATTCGAGGCCCGGGAAGAGGCCTCGGATAAGGGTGGATTTGCCCGCGCCTTCAGCGCCGATTATCCCTATCAAGAGATCCGTTGAATAGAGATAGCGCAGGGAAAGTTTCTTGGCAAGTTCATACATCCTGCGCCTGCCGAATGGCGCTATATACGTGGCTGAACTCAAGTATTCATTTTCAACACTCATCTCTGTTTGTTCCTTAACAGCGTCAACGTACGCTCCATCTCGTTTCGCATGATCATGCACCCTTCATCAAATCCCATGCCGGGTTTTGCCAGCATGCGCTCCGGGCGGGCGGCCAGGGCTACGTGGGCGCAGGTTCGGGCCGAGATGTCGGTCTCGTTGCAGGTTCCGCCTTGATAGGACTGCATTCCGTGCGATTTGCAGTAGAGGATGCTCTCTACGATGTTGTGGATACTGCCCAGGTCCGGCGTCTTGATCTGGACCATGTGGCAGCATTCGGTATCCGTAAAGTCCTTTATGTCCTGCAGGGTATTGCACCATTCGTCGGCAACGATTTCAACACCTGAACCAAGGGCTGTGAGACGATCCTTGATCTTGCCCAGCGCTTCTATCTGGGGCTCCTTGGCTTCCATGTCAACAGGACCTTCGATGTAGAGTTTGAACTCCATGGCATGCTTTTCTAACGATGCCACATAGTCTGCCACGCGATCCGTGTCATTGTCGAAGATTTCGCCTATATTGCCGTACACGTCGATGTGGAGGTCCGGCCGGTACTTTGAATCTACCCGAAGGCGTCTTATTCGTGCGACAAGCCATTTAATGT
This sequence comes from Pseudomonadota bacterium, assembly GCA_030635485.1. Taxonomy (GTDB): domain Bacteria; phylum Desulfobacterota; class Desulfobulbia; order Desulfobulbales; family DAOVYS01; genus DAOVYS01. The sequence goes on from DAOVYS010000137.1 coordinate 4,447, forward strand.
ATTCCCGAAGTTTGTTGCCGTCGACTCCCAGCTTGTCGGGAATGTTGTTGATCAGGCCGTGCGGCAGGACATCCACATGCTTTATGATCATCTTGTCAACGCTTTCATAGCGGTTGTCTCCGGTCTGTCCGAACAGAGGCACGGGTTCAAGGATGAGCGGCAGATTGTATTCATCGCACAATACTTCAGCTTTCTGTTTCCTGCCTGCCCTGGCAACAGCATCCAGTAAGGCCTGGCTCAGGCCGTAGCGAATGGCCGTGTGCATCTGCTTACCGTCAAATTCCAGAATGTCGATCCATTCCGCGAGTCTTTTAAAGGAATCCAGATCCTCTCCCTTTAGCAGCGGAGCAATTTTGTTATTTAAAAACGGCAGGTATGTGTTGGCCAGGAAAAGGGGATCACGGCCGCCTGCGCCTGAATACTGCACCGCGGCGGCATCGCCGAAGGCCACATCATCGTTCTCCAGTACAAGCATGATGGAAATAGATTCGCCGGCCTGACGGATCTTGGAAAAGCCGGAGGTGACTGGCTCGCCTTCATAGGTGAAACCGTCGTGTCTGACTCCCTGTTTTATGGCGCGTTGGTCGTCAAAGAAAAATCCCGTTATTCCAGGTGAAAAAAGAGCCTTTTTGATTTTCATGGTCCGTCTTCTCCAAAGGTTACGAGTTACGGGTTAAAAGCGAAAAGCATAGAAACCAGACGTTTTTAAAAAACCCGCAACTTGTAACCGTTTGTTGTTTATGTGACGAGACTACGCGTCTAACGTTTCCCGCGCGGCCGGCCGACAAGCCGTCCTTTGCTGATTGCATAGATATCATCCACAACCATCTGGAAGCAGGGCTTTCGGCCTTCTTCAGAGGCGCGAGTTGCAACCTGTTCATTGTGGAAATCGAGCACCCCTTTGTCCAGGGGGACGTTCCCGGGCTGAAAGACACGAATGGCACCGAGGTTGTCGCGAATCGGCATCAGTTTGCCGCGATTGTGAATGGACGGCGCGAACGGAACATCGATAACCCCGGCTTCGAAGGCCCGGACGGCGCCTAGTGCAATATCGCCTTTACCGAGTGTTAATACCTTGTTCATTACCTGACGCACCTCCCTGCCGATCACCTCGATTTCATCCCGCATCTTTAAGGTGTCCGGCATTATCTGGTCGGCCAGCATATTGACGATCTGGCCGGTGGCCTTCAGCCCTTCGCGGTTGGCCTCCTTTGTAGGGATTCCCATGGCTTCATGAGGGGTCTTGACGATAACCTTGGTGGCCTTGGCCAGTGCGGCAACCGCTCCGCCCCAGCTGATAACCGAGAAAGCCTTTGCTTCATCTTCAGGGAAGCCGCCCATCCATTGATGGAACACGGTTGTCAGCTCATAGTCGTTGTAACCTGCATTATGGAAATACTCATCCGCCAGATCCCTAAGTGAGATCATTGCAGCGACATCTTGAATCATATTTCCGGCTTGGCCATAGCCCAGGGTAATGGAGCGAACCCCCTGCCTGAGGGCGAGGAGTCCCTCGATTATTGCAATAGTATGGCCGATAAAGGGCGGAATCAGTGTCCCTGACAGCGGTCCGAACGGTTCGCGGTTAATACTGACCCCGGCCTCTTCGTATATGCCGACAAGGCGGTCAACGTATTGCCAGTCCCTTATGGACTTTTCCAGGGGAATTTTTTTTTGTATATGGAATATTGTAAGAGATTCCGCCGCCTTCATAGGAGGTAAAGCCCGCTGCAAGGGAGATCTCGGCAAGGAGTCGGGCGTCGGGCGTTCCGTGGCGTACTTCAACAGGCCTTTTGGTCTGTTCAATAACCCTGCGGCATTTCGCGACACCGTGATTGACGGCTGGGAACCCGTTCAAGAGCGAATGGCCTGCTTCCAGGGATTTTTCAATGCCTTTTTCCGCCTCTTTGTAACGATTCTGCCGGGTATAGGCGTCAATTGTTGTGGGCAGCAGGTCGCAATCCGCTTCCAGGAAACGAAGCAGCTTGATATGTTCATCCACAAGGGCCACGCCGGCCCTTGGCTGTAAGAGAACCTTCTTTGCCTTGTCGGCTTTCAAGAGGACGGCAGCGAACCGTTTCCTGGGCGGCATGGTTTTCTGGTACTCAATTCCATCCTCAAGCCTGGCAACATCCTTGCCGGTCGGCCACGTGGCGAGCACTTCACCGCGAATGGAATCAAATTCCTGATCCGAGAGTTTTTTGTCTTTTATTTCCAATGGTTGCCTCGTCGTTCCGTAACTTCTCAATAAGTAGAGGTGAAACGGTATCTGTTCCCGGATGACCTTTTCTTCTCTCTCTCGCTCTCATTTCAGCCCTTGAAAGGGCGATATTCGACAGCCCGGGGTCAGCGTGCAGCCCCGGGTAGTGAAAGTACCACAAACGATAAGCCCTGTAATGGCGATATTAAAGATGTGGGCTATATACATCGACGTTCATTTTGTACCGCCCCTTCAGGGCTTGACAAGAGGAGATCTCCTTTACCCAGGGTTCCGCTTTGCTGCACCCTGGGCTATAGAATACCGCCCATACAAGGGCTCAATGATTGATCAATCTTCAGGCCATCTTGAATAATTGTCTTTTCGTCCGATCTCGGCGTCACAGTGAAAATGAAAAATGCTCACATATACCTAATATGCGGAGTTTATGCCCGAATGGGTGCTTTTTCATTTTCACTGTTCCTTGACCTC
>DAOVYS010000106.1 GCA_030635485.1 Pseudomonadota bacterium
GTCAGCAATGAACAGGACGGTTTTAGCCTGACAGGTTTGATCCAGGCTGTTGATGGGAGTTACCAGACAGCAGGCAGGGATTTTGTTGTGACGGAAGGGCAGGTGAAATTCGCGGAAACCGCAAAGATTAATCCGGCCTTGTCAGCAAAGGCTGTCTGCATGGTGTCGGGAGTTCAAATCACGGCCGTAATATCGGGAACGGTAAATGACCCGGAACTCATACTGGAAAGTATACCATGGCTGCCTGAGAAAGACATTATGGCATATATTCTGTTCGGCAAGCCGCTGGAGAATCCGGCAGGGGATGAAACCACCCGGTTCCAGGGGGGGGCGGCTTCACTTGTGGGCAGCACTCTGCTTGAGAGGTTCAAAGAGTTTACCGGGAATCAGGGACTCTTGGATTCATTCGGTTTTTACGGCGGCACCGGCGAGGACGGCGAGGACAGCGTTGCAGTGAGCAAATATTTTTCTGATGATTTTATGCTCTCTTACGAATACATGTTCGATCAGGAAGTCCCGGGGCAACTGCGTATGGAATACAAGCTGAAAGGCGGATTCAGTATAGAGAGTATGATGCTGGACCCGGAAAAGACAGGCCTTGATCTTTTTTGGAAGACCGATTTTTAGGGCAGGGATCAGGGGTCGGGGGTCAGAAAAAACAACAGAAAAATCAATCTGTTACCGTTGGTCGGTTGTGATCACGCAATGTCCGGCCCGTTATTTCTCAGGATTTCAATGAGGCGGGAGTGGATATTGTCAAAACCGCCGTTAGAGAGAATTGCGATTACATCTCCCCTGACCGCGTTTTTTGGGAGGAATCGCAGTATCTCTTCGGTAGTGGAAAAATGGTGGGCGTCAAGGCCTCGGCTGCAGAGGTCACCGGTTAGCTTACGTGCTGAGAAGCGTTCATTTTCAGGTATGTTGGTAAGTGCAATCGGCTCTTTTACAATGATTTGGTCTGCGTGGTCAAAGGATGAAACATATGCCTTCTGGAACACGCTTCTTCTGCTTGAGTTGGTACGTGGTTCAAATACTGCGGTAAGCCTCTGGCCTGAGTAAGCAGCTCTCAGGGCGATCAGGGTTTCCCGGACTGCGGTGGGGTGATGGGCAAAATCATCAATAATCGTGACGCCACGCACTTTTCCCCGTACTTCCTGGCGCCGTTTTATCCCCTTAAACCGTGGAAGAGCCTCAACTATCTTATTCGACGCCACTCCCAGTGTGTCCATTGTTGCAATGACGGCAAGCGCATTTAATGCGTTATGGAGGCCGGGCATCACACTTTTGAATTTCCCGAATATGGTTCCATTTTTTAAAACTGAAAAGGATGTGGTCCCACACGAGATGTCAAGATCGGCCAGAGAGAAGTTCAGGTTCTCTCTCTTTCCGTATTTTACCACCCGGCAGGGTGCATTTTTAACCACATCCCGGACTACGGGGTCATCATAACAGGCAACGATGCAGCCGTCCCTGGCCATTATCTCAACCAGCCTTTTGAATGATCGGATTACAGCGGACAGGTCGGGATATATATCTGCGTGGTCGAATTCAATGCTTGTGATGACCGCTATATGCGGCCTGTAATGAAGGAACTTCGGACCCTTGTCAAAAAAAGCGGTATCGTATTCATCGCCTTCGACTATAAAATTAGTGCCTGTTCCCACTATGAAATTGCTGCCGAATTGTTGGACCAGGCCGCCTATCATGAAACCTGGAGAGAGGCCGGCTTCGTAGAGCATGGAGGCAAGAAGAGAGGATGTCGTGGTTTTACCATGCGTGCCGGTAATCACTAAAGATGTATGGCCGGAAAGAAAATAGTGGCTGAGGCATTGGGGAAAGGAGACGTATGGGATGGCCGCCTTAGTCAGGCCAAGGGCCTCCGGGTTGTCGCGCCTGATTACGTTTCCGACAATTACCAGGTCCGGCCTTGGTTCAAGATTGTCTGGAGAATAGCCGGCTTTTACCCTGATGCCTGTTTCTGCAAGGAATTCACTCATGGGCGGGTAGACGTTTTCGTCCGAACCGGTGACGTGAAATCCGATGTTTTTAAGGCCTTTTGCGAGCGCACCCATGCCGGTTCCACAGATACCCATAAGATGGATGTGATGGACCTCATCAGGGAAGCGATTCAGGTGTGGATCAAGGTTCACTGTCAGCTTGTCGTAATGGTTGCGCGGAATCAGGATCGTACGGTCTTTTTTACCGTGTTGAAAATATTCTGGAAAGTCTCGTCAAAATTGGAAGGCGCAAGGCGTCCGGTCTCTATGAATTTGACCACGATCTCCTTGGTCACTTTGAGAATGGCGTCGTCCGTAACAGGCTTTGAGTATACGTCCGGCTCTGAGTCGGCTGATTTTTTAGAAGATGTCATGATTGGAATATAAAAAGAAAACCTCTGCGACAAGAAGAAGGCCAATTCCAAGTTGCCTGCAGAGGTTTTCCTGTTTTGGGAAAAACCCTTTTAAGCCATCCCCAAAAAAATATGTGAATGGTGAAGCTGGCTGGAACTGCCTAACCAGCCAAGATTATAGCAAAAAATAACAAATTGTATTATTTACTTTTCAGTAAAACTACAATATTCCAGAAAAATAGCAATTTGTCCAGGATAAAACGTAAATATTCGGCCAATCCTTTCCCTAATAAAATCAATCGTGTAGGTCGGGTTAGCGAAGCGTAACCCGACAAAAATCTACTCCTGTCAATAAACCCAATGGTTGTCGGTATAACGAAAGATTTCGGTTACCGGAATTTCGTGATAAACCCTTCCAGTATCATTCACAGCCTGTCTCTTGGTCCTGCCGGCTTTTTGAATCCGCATTTCAGAGTATGAGAGAAAGCCGATGTAAGGGGTTTTTTTTGAGACCGTTTTTTTGATCCGGAATCGGCATTGATCTCCGTAGCAGATGTATTGGCCGGTGTACCAGCCATTGCTCGACTCTATCCGTATATTTTTTTGATTTTGATCATTGAGTTGTGAGAGTTTGGCCATCCAGGCATGGCTGAAATGTTTAAAATTTTCTAATACCTTATTCTCATCTTCAGCAAAACCAGCTGTCGCTCCATTAGACACAAGTAAAAAAAAGATTAAAAAACAGAATAGGGCTCTTTTATAGGCCAGGATTGAGAGTTGCGGTATTCTTTTTTTGCGCATGATTGTGGTTTGCCTCCAAAAGAGGGTCTGCCAAAGGAGTTTTCCCCACCCCTTCGGCAGATGCGGTGCCTGTGAGTCAATTACAATCAGACCGCCTTAGACGAAAGCAGATTTATTCCTCTTAGGGCTCGCTCAAAAATAACTTCACATTTTGATGCGCCGATCCATCCCGCATGGCTGCGTTGCTCGTCGGTTAAATAGCCCTGCTATTCGCCCTCCTCGCGCCTTGCCATGCGGGTGCCTCGATTTCCGAGCGAACCCTTAATCAAGGATACTGAATTCAACCCGACGGTTCATGCGCCGTCCCTCCAACTTCCGGTTATCCGCCATCGGTCTGGTCTCCCCGTAACCAACCGTGGACAGTTGGGCAGGATCGACATTTTTTCCGACAAGATAATTACGGACCGATTTGGCACGTCTTTCAGAAAGCTTCTGATTATATGACTCCGTCCCTGTCCAACAGGTATGGCCTTCTATTACTACATCGACATCAGTGCGATTTTTGAGAATTCTCGCACCTTCGTTAAGAACAGGTTCAAACACAGGTTTTATATCTGATTTGTCAAAATCAAAGTTGACACCGCGCAGAACGATTTTTTCCTTCACAGGTGGTGATGGAGGTGGAGGAGGTGTTGCCTGGGCCTCGGCTTTGGGTTGAGTCTCAGGCTCGGGTTCAGGTTGCGGCACGACTTTTATCGGCTCGGGTTCGGGTTCCGGCGGTGAGAGCGGTTCCTCTTTATAGGTGAGATAACCGATAATTCCTCCAACAAGACCACCGGCAATCGCGCCAACGGCAATACCGTCGTCATTAGAGTTGTTGTCGTAGCCATCGTTGTGATCAATGGCGCCCCCTCCTGCGCCGCCTATAACGGCGCCGGCTGCGGCTCCGGTCCAGAAGGCCTTCTGCTTTCCCGACATATTTGCACATCCTGATATTACCAGAGTCAGAATCAAAAAGGTAAACATCACTTGAATCAACTTTCCTTTTTTCATGTTATCTTCTCCTTTCTCATGATTGTAATTTACCGGTGGGTTGTATCAAGTGACCGGAACTCGTTGCGGATCATAAAAAAACAGCTGTTTCCTTGATTACGGTTCGAGGTTTCACGTTCAGGGTTTGCATAGTAGAAAATTCCGATTAAATAAACCTTTGAACCTGGAACCAATGACATTGATAAAATCAATTGTCATCGACTACTATTTTTATATCCGGCAGACTTTAAAAAGCAAGAAAAATCGTGGTATTCTCCTCTCTGTTTTTTTTGTTGCACCTGATTATTGTTCGTCTGTTAACGCCTCGAATCCGGTAATAACGTCAAACAGCTCGGCAGTAATGGCGCTTTGTCTCGTTTCTCGAAATTGTGCCTGAAGGTTTTCTTCGGTTTCCAGTATGTTTTTTTCCGCTGACTGCATGGCGGTAAGACGGGCTGCATTTTCGGCGGCCATGGACTGGGCAAACGCATTAAATATGGATACGAAAAGATAGTGTCTGAAGAGATGCCGGAAAAGCGAGGCGCCTGCAATGCCTTGCTGCGGCAGGCAGTTTCCCGGCCATGGCTGTTTTCGGTGTTGCTCAAGCCATTTCCCGTCAAGGGGCAGGAGCTGTTTTTGGACGGCTTGATAACCTGTGGACCGGATCATCTCATTATGCAGCAGAAAAAAGGTGGTTGTTCCCTTTTTCTGCTGCCATGTGTCTATTTGGCTTACTATGGTACCGACCTCTTCATTGATGCCCTGGATGGCGCCCGGCAGGTTGAATCGGGCATGCACCTCCTGCGTATCCTCTAATCTTGTCATCACTCTCTCTCCGATTGTCCAGAGAAAAACGGAGAGTTTCTGATCAACTAAGTTGTCCAGTCGGGTTCTTGCCAGATCGGCCATGCTCTCGTTAAACTGACCGCACATCCCCTGATCGGAGCCAAACACGATCAATACGACCGAATTTTCCCTCTTCATATCAGGCAACGCCGGCTGGTGGCGGAAAAAGACCTGCCAGCCCATATCAACGATTCGACTGAATTCGTCCAGGGTGTGCGCCGCCGTTTCGAACTGTCTTATATTCACGGCGGCAAGAGTCTTCATGGTTTTCACCACTGATAGCAGGCCATGCGCCGTCTTTATCTTTTTTTGCAGTCCTTCCAGTGTCTGCATTACGTTTCCTTGTAAGCGTTCACCAGCACCCCATCTGCACGCGCTCAGGGCGAGCGACATAGGGTGGGCTATAGTCACTCGCCCTGATCACGTACAGCTGGGGCACTGGTAAACGCTTACATGCCGGGGGTTCCCGTAAGTTCGTACCCCTGGGGAACCATTACGTTTCCTTTTGCAATCCGTCGACTAATTTCTCTATCTTTGAAACAAGCTCATCCCATACAGGACCATTTTTGGGGGACTTACATATTCTTTCCGTCAGGCCGGTCTCTTCCCTCACGCTGTCAATAACAAGTTGCTGCAAATGGTATATCCTAGTAAGTGGAATTTCATCAAATAAACCTTCGGTGACAGCTAATAATACGGCTATCTGCTCTGCCGTTCCCAGGGGAGCAAATTGATCCTGCTTTAGTATTTCACGGACCCTTCTGCCATGCTCGATGGTTTTTCTGGTCTTTTTGTCAAGACGGGTTCCGAACCTGGCAAAGGCTTCCAGCTCCTGAAACTGTGAATAGGAGAGACGGAGATCGCCGGCCACTTTTCGATAGGCGGGAAGCTGGGCTTTACCGCCGACCCGTGATACAGATTTTCCTACATCCACCGCAGGCAGAATTCCTTTTTGAAACAGATCCGGGGAAAGATATATCTGGCCGTCGGTGATGGAGATGAGATTAGTCGGTATGTAGGCGGAGATGTTTTGTGCTTCGGTTTCAATGATCGGCAGAGCGGTAAGAGATCCGCCTCCATGCTCCTGCCGCAGGTGAGTGGAGCGTTCCAGCAGTCTTGAATGGACATAAAAGATGTCGCCGGGGTATGCCTCGCGGCCGGGCGGTCTTCTAAGCAGCAGGGAAATCTGCCTGTAGGCCCGGGCATGCCTGGTGAGATCGTCATATACAACGAGTACGTCACGTCCCTGGGCCATGAAATATTCGCCGATCGTGGTGGCGGCATAAGGTGCAATGAATTGAAGACCCGGAGGATCGTTGCCCTCTGCAACCACGATGATACAGTTGTTGAGCGCTTTGTGCCGTCTGAGTTCATCCACTACCTTGGCAATGCTTGAGCTGCGCTGACCAATGGCGCAATAAATGCAAAGGACGTTTTTATCATTCTGATTGATGATGGTGTCAATTGCGAGGCCTGTTTTGCCGGTCTGGCGATCGCCGAGAATCAATTCGCGCTGGCCGCGGCCGACCGGAATGAGGGCGTCGACAACCTTGAGTCCTGTCTGCAAGGGTTTTTCCACGGGCGCCCGGGCCATGATGGGAGGCGCCTCCTGTTGAACAGGCCGGCGTTGTTCGTCTGGAAGGGGATTTCTGCCGTCCAGGGGAAGCCCGAGTGGATCGATTATACGACCGATAAGCTGTTGACAAACCGGCACATCGAGCACCCTGCCGGTGCGTTTTATTTCATCGCCTGCTTTCAGAATCTCGCCGGGTCCGAGCAGTACGATACCCACCCTTTTCGGCAAAAGGTCAAATGCCATGCCTATGGTCTCTTTACCGAGCACTACCAGTTCTTCGTATTTGACCCTGCCCAGGCCGTCGGCCCAGACAATGCCCTGGCCTACTGATGAAATGATCTTGCCGACTTCGTCTTGGCTAATCTCAGCCTTATGGTTCTCAATCGACTGTTCAATGGCCTCGGAAGTTACGTTGAGTACTGAAGAAAGTGTTTCAGACATCAGTTACGATCCTTTGTAACTATTCAGCAGCACTCCATAGGAAGGCGATCAGGTCGCCCAGCATACTAATATGTATAGCTGATCAACCTGCTCGCCTTCCTATGAAGCGCTGCAGAACAGTTACAGTTCGGTGGTTTTAGCTATATTTCGGCATCACGTTGAATAGTTACGATCCTTTTGTGTGAAGTTACATGGTACGCATCACTTCTTTTTCAATATCAAGGATATACCTGTTGATGTTCCATTCAATTTTACGATCTCCGGCGATCAGTTCGATGCCGAGGCCAAGATCGGGCTCAACTGCGAAGATCAGGGCAACGTCCGGTTTCAGCAGGTGATGAAGCTCTGTTCTGAGCCTGTTCTTCATCTCATCCGTCAGTGCAAAGCCGCTTTTGAGAGAGAGTGTTGGAGGACCGGCAGTCTGCTGATTTCCGGTCAGCAAATCCTTTTCGTGTTCCGTTTTTTGAAGAAATGTCTCTATTACCCTTGCCTCCAGACTTGAGTCCGCCAGATCAAGAAGGGCTTTTTTAGATAGTTTGAAGGATATTCGGCCAAGGCGGATCCTGAGTCTCTGATAAAATTCCTCTTTTTCCGCATCAATGGCGTCCAGCCATTTTTCTTTTTCCGCTTCTACAGTAATTTTTACTTTTTCGAGTTCTTTATCCCGCCATTTTTGAACTTCACGTTGCGCTTCGGTCTGCAGCAGTATCCTGTTTTTTGCCAGTTTTTCTTTTTCCGTTGACAGTTCCAAGACCCTGCGTTCAGCTTCGAGTCGCGACTTTTCCGCCGTCCGTAGCTGATCGCTGATCCGTTTTTCTCTTTTATTCAGCGCCGCAATCAGCGGGCCGTAGAGAAATCGCTTGAGGAGAAAAATGAGAATCAGGAAATTGATTACCTGGGCAATGACGGTGAACCAGTCAATCAGCACCTTTTATACTCCTACTTTGTCGAGAAAATATTTCCAGAATGGATTAGCGAAAATAAGTATCATGGAGACCACAAAGCAGTAGATAGCGGTCGATTCCACCATTGCCAGCCCCACGAAGAGGGTTCTGGTAAGAGTGTTGGTTTCATCCGGCTGCTGGGCGATCGAACTCAAGGCCTGCGCCACGGCCCTTCCTTCACCCAGAGCCGGGCCGATGGCGCCGATCCCGATGCAGAGTCCAGCTGAAATAATCGAGGCAACGGCAACAAGGGTTAAACTGTCCATATTCTCTCCTTTTTTTGTTTTGGTTCTTTTTATCTTCCTGTTTATGAAATACAAAATCAATCGGCTGATTGCCCGGCCGTTTTTTCCTGCACTTGTATGCCGGCGGCAATGTAAACAGCCGCAAGGATTCCGAAAATGTATGCCTGAACAAGGCCGGTCAAAAGGCCTAGGAGTTGCATGATTACCGGCACGAATATAGGAGCGATGGCCAGCAGGATGCCGCCGA
>DAOVYS010000154.1 GCA_030635485.1 Pseudomonadota bacterium
ACCGCGATCTGCCTCATGAGAAACGGGAGGCAGGCCTTTATCTCGTCAGCAGAGGGAATACGGCCGTCCGGCGGGAAACATTTGATAACATTTGCAAGATATACGTCGTTCAGGTCCAGGTTGATGGCCTTAACCATTCTGGCAAGGAGTTCTCCGGATTCACCGCAGAATACCGTTCCTTGGCGATCGTCTTCGCTGCATGGCCAATCGCCTACTATGAAGAGTGTTTGGCCTGGATGTTGAACGTTTCCTTTGTTTGTTTCGTAATTATCAAAAATAATACGCTTGCGGGTCCTGTGCAGACCGCATCGGGTGCATTTTCCCGTCTCGGTCCGGATACCTTCCAGGGTGGCGTCCTCCTCCGGCGACAGGACGGGAGGGATTTTGTCGCTACGCCCGGCAGGTTTTCCGGCAACCTGTGAGTCTGGACGAATCGGTTCGTCGGGCTCCGGTTCGGTTGCAAGAAACTCTTCAATTTCAGAGGTCCTGGCATAATGTTCCAGCCCCATGGACTGGTGAAAGTCCAGGATTCTCCTGGTCTGTTGAATTATTTTTTTTACTTCCCGGTTGAGCATAATATAAATATAATTAGGAATTACGAATTAGGACAAAGGGGACTGAATTTTTTTCGCGTCTTTTTGCGAAAATCATTCTGTCCCCGGCTGAACATTTACAAATTCACCGTAAAATCAATTTCCACATCAGGAAACAGAAAATAGGGCCTTTTGACAAGGACCTGAACGCTTTTACCTCTCTCTTGATATAACATCTCAATTTTCAGATTCGCCACGGTTGAAACGGGTTTGCCGCCAATAGCGAGGATTATATCATTCTTCTTTATTCCTGCCCTGGCGGAGCCGCCTGATTGCGAGATTTTGTTTACCAATACGCCCTTGTCCGTATCCTCAATTATAACTCCCAGCAAAGGAGGATGAGACAGGGATGCGGGCGGAGAGAAAATCAGAAAATCGGCACGGCCGGAATCAACGCTTTCCGCTCCACTGGAATTCAAGACCACTGCCTGCTTGTCCGGCAGCCGGCGTGCCACCCGTGGAGGGATGCCGGAATCCTTTACAACATGTTCCCGCCCAGCCAAAACGACCATCTGAAGGTCAGGATTGGCTGACAGAAAATCAGCCACTGATTCGGCCATGGTCTCATCCCAGAGGGCCTGGGCCTGAAGAAAATCCCGGAACAGATACTTTTGGCCCGAGGGCGGAGAGTGCATTTTAAAGACGGAACCGATCCGTTTCGCATACCCTGGAACGCCTAGATCCCGGTCAATCGGGATCGATTTCTTTTCCTCGGGAGTAAGCGCTGAAATTCCACCTTGTTTAAAGACCTTTTTTACAGTCTTCTTTTCCAGGTTCAGACCAACGATTGGAAGGTGGTGACGTCTTGCAAAATTGATGATATCGCGATAGTTTCGATAGTCAAAACGCCACTGATCAAAGTATTTCGACTCTTCTAAAAATTTCCGTTCATCAATTCGGTGCGCCACATAATCATCAAGCGTTTTTTGGGTCGTTCTGGAAAACATTTCCATGCCTATGGCCAATCCGGGGTCGCGATCATAAAGCGCCCTGATGATACGAAGCTGAAGCAGATGATCTTCATAACGCGTGTGTGCTTCGCCCACATAAATAACTCGGCTGCCCGACAATTTTTCAACTATGTCGTCAAATGAGAGGGCTTCCGGGATTTTAAGACCCTTTGGCGGCACATCGAGCGTATATCTAAGCCCCATATCGGTCTCAGGTATGCTTTTCCCCCTGATGCGGCCGCCCACAAAATGGAGGAATCCATATTTTCCGTAATGTTTTAATTTCCCGCATCCCTTTTCAACTTCTTTTCTGCCCGTGGCTGAGACCAGGACCGCCACCCTGCTCAAGTTTAGAGGGTTGGGCCGTACTGAGATGGAAAAACCTTGAGCCGGGAGGTCGGGCTCTGCGAAAAGGGATCTTACAACTTTGGAGGAAATACCCAGGAAAATCACATTATTATCTGAAATGTCATCGTCCGTCACTTCATCTGCATTCATGGTTTTGCAGCCCATTTTTGAAAGCATTTCAAGAAAAGGTTCGAAGATCTCAGGGTTTTTTTCAGGGTCAATTACAGCCAGTTTGGGTGAAGCGCCTTCAAAACGGGACCAGACTGGCGGGAATTCATTTTGTGACAATTTTCTCATCAGATCGTAATTCTCGTCAATCACCATTTCCGTGGGAAGATTGGACAGGAGGATCTCGACTTCGGTCTTTAAGTCACGGATGGTGATTGTTTTTCTGATCTCCTCATCCGCTGTTCTGATTGTCAGGGGGACTTCCAGGTTGTACGGGGTCTCATTGCTCTGGATAATAGAGAAAGTGAGAATAGGCTGGCCCTCCTTTTCCCTGACCTTTAAACCTGAAACTCCAAGCTGGAGTACGTCATTCCTCTCAAGCCACTGGTCGAAGATGTCGGAAAGTGAAACATTTGCCGCTTTTTCAAAACTGGTTTTCAGGTCATTCCACCTGGCACGCCTATGTTTCATCCTGGAATAGAAGTCGCGAAGCCCTTTGAAAAACGGCTCCTCGCCAAGATGATTTTTCAGCATATGAAAGAACATGCTCCCTTTGCCGTAAATAACCGCCCTGTCAGCCTGTACTCCTGATGTGAGGTGACTTGCAACGCCTGGAATGTCCCTTAGCGGCAAGGCGCTTTGTTCGGCAATGTAGCTCTGGTATTTGATGAGTTGGTCTTTGCGGAAAGCTGTGTCGCGTCCCTGTTCCAGAGCAAAGGCATGATCAGCCAGATAGGTGGTCAGCCCTTCGGCCCAGTTTCCGTGCAGCGGATCTATTCGAACGGAATTGCCGAACCAGGAATGAAGCACCTCGTGGCCCAGAGATCTTTCAATGACAAAGGGCAGTCTGACCACAGCCTGACCCAGCAGGGTAAAGGTCGGCGTGGCAAAACCGGTGGGCAAACGGCTTTCAACCACTGAAAACCTTTTGTATGGATACGGACCGATCAATTTTTCATACCGTTTCAGATATGAAAGGGTCTTTTCCCGAAATCTTTGCCCAAGTCTTTGATCCTCTGAGAAAAAATAGGTGTAGAGTTCTCTGTCTTGTGAAAAGGTAACCTTTTCAACCAGATACGGGCCTGCAACGAAATGGAGCGAATTTAGTGGGTGGGGAAATTTGAAAACCTTGATTTTTTCTTCACCTGAAGGAGTCGTACTGATCTCTTCCGCCTCTGAGACCGCCTCAAATCTGTTCGGAATCCGGGCTGAGAGATAAAAGATCGTATCCCTGTCAAGAACAGGGTGCCAGGCGTTGATAAGTGATATCCCGTCAGGGGTGATAATGTTTGAGTAAGGACCGGATAGGCCCGGAAATTTGTTTTCATATGTGATTTCCACCTGCCGGACCGAATCTGTTGATTCAATAACCAGGGTCCTCTTTTCCGGGTCGGCTGCGTCCGTTTTTGCGCCGTTTATTCTGACTTCAGTGATGGTCAAGTCGTGTAAATAGATCTTTGCACCCATGCCCGCTGGAATGGTGATGAGCGATTTGCCGAATACCTGACTCGAATTGATATCAAATGATATGGAAAGATGATATTCGGGAAGGGTCTGTGTTGTCTGGGCCGAGACAGGTGTGATCAAGAGAAGGGTACATAAAAGTAGTGAAATCATCAGCCAGGTCATTGACATTGACATGAATTTACTCCTTTTTGGTAAGGGGTCACAGGCACCCCATCTGCACGCGCTCGGCCCCTGCAATATACAGGGAGTATAATCGCAGGGGCCGATCCCGCACAGCTGGGGCACCTGTGACCCCTTACAGTCAGAGGGTTTTTCAACTGTGTTTATTGCCCCGTGATCGGTTCTTTTTGTGGATGTTCTCGGTCTCAAGCCATTTTTCAAGAGATTCAAGGGCCCTTTTCGCATAATGTTCTCCTCTGAATCTTTTAGGGACTTTTTTGCCCAATCTTTTAAAAAGGCCGAAATTGATATTTGAGGGTTGAAAGTGTTTTACGTCCCTGTTTGTCAGATGGGCTATAAGGGCGCCCATGGCAGTGACCAACGGCGGGACCACGGGGTTTTCCCCGTTTGCAAGACGTGCTGCGTTGAGACCGGCAAGCAGTCCCATGGCTGTTGATTCCATATACCCTTCCACGCCCGTGATCTGACCTGCCAGCAGGAGATCGGGACGCTTTATGAATTGCAGGCTCGGCATCAGGACCTCGGGGGAGCAGATAAAGGTGTTCCTGTGGATGCTTCCAAGCCTTGCTAACCCCGCCTGTTTCATGCAAGGGATCAGTGAGAAGATCCTCTTTTGTTCAGGATAGGTGAGTTTGGTCTGAAATCCTACCATGTTGTAGAGGGTGTTTTCTATGTTTTCCTTTCTAAGCTGAACAACCGCAAACGGCGTTTTCCCGGTCCGTGGATCCGTCAGTCCCACCGGTTTCATGGGCCCGAAACGAAGCGTGTTATCCCCCCGATCCACCATGACCTCAATGGGTAGACATCCCTCAAAATATTTTTTCTTTTCAAAGGATTTGAGCGGTACTTTTTCAGCGTCTTTCAGCTCCGTGATAAAATGTTCGTACTCTTCCTCATTCATGGGGCAGTTTAGATAGTCGCCCGGGCCATCGTCATAACGGGATGCCTGAAAGATTATCCCCATGTCAAGGGACTCGGCATACACGATCGGGGCAATGGCATCGTAAAAGGAGAGATGATCCCTTCCGGTAAGTTCAAGCAGGGACTCGGCAAGCCCGGAAGAGGTGAGCGGGCCGGTGGCAATGATTACAGGCATTTTTGAAGCGGGTGGAATTTCGGTTATCTCTTCTCGTGATACGCTTATTAAAGGATGTGCATCAATGCGTTTGGTGATGTATTCGGCAAATCGGTCTCTGTCAACGGCAAGCGCCTTTCCGGCAGGAACGCTGGTTTTGTCCGCAGCTGCCATGAGCAGTGAGCCTGTCCGCCGCATCTCTTCCTTTAGAAGTCCGATAGCTGAATGAAGATCAGAGGAGCGAAACGAATTGCTGCACACGAGTTCCGCAAGAAACCGCGATTTGTGGGCCGGGCTGAATTTTTGCGGTTTCATCTCGTGCAGGGTGACATGGCAGTCACGTGCCGCAGCCTGCCAGGCCGCTTCGCATCCGGCCAGACCTCCGCCTATGATTGTGATTTTTTTGCTCATTAATTTAAGATGGCCCCTGAGAAACTTTGGGATTTTAGAGAAGGAGCAGACAATATACACAAATTAGACTTATGAGGATAGCCAAAAAACAATAAGGCCAATCCTGTTGGCGGCAGGATTGGCCTTAATGTCTGTTACTTTTTACACTTAATACGGAAGGAGGAAAAAGTGTAAATTTGTTGTACTAAAATAATAAGACCGCCTGACCGGAAAATAGTTCCCCCAAAATAATTTTTTTTTTGGGGGGGGGAGGGGAACTGAGCATATCACGAATCGCAAATATATCTCACGCTATTGACTTTTTGGGGCAAAGATTTTATTATTAAAAGACTAATTTGTTTTATTCTGTTGGCATAAGCCCGTTCATGTGAATCGTGGGCGATCAAACAAGAACACAAACAAGAACACTCTCGTAACAGCGTACATATGGAGGATCAAGCTATGCTGGAAGTAACTGAACTTGCAATTAATTCCTTGAAGTCATATATGACGGAGAACAGTATTGACTCACCCATACGGGTGGCCCTCATGCAGGGCGGATGATCCGGTCCCTCACTGGGATTGGCTCTGGATGAGCCAAAGACACAAGATGCAACTCTTGAGCAGAACGGTATCACATTCGTAGTCGACAATGATCTTATGCAGAAATGCGGCGGTATTAAAGTAGATTATCTCGCTGAAGGGTATCGCTCAGGTTTTAATATCACATCAACTATTCCGGTCTCCAGCCCGTCAAGCTGCGGTTCTTCTTGCGAATCAGGATCCTGCGGATAAATCGACATCTTCATACTTTTTTAAAAAACCCCTGCCCATCCGGCCAGGGGTTTTTTTGTATTACCTCTAAGCTGGTTAGGCCTGCTCTTTACCTATAAGTCAGTGCATGGATAATTTTATTTCCCCAAAGGGGAAATGGCGTATAGCCGGTGTGCTTCAGCCACCGGTATGGGGGTGTGTAGAGGGATCGTCCTGAATGGACGATGCATTCCCGTGGCCGCCCCCTCTCAAAACGTCGTCCCTTCGGGACTGATATGTTTGGGTTATCCGTTACCGGTGGCTGAAGCACACCGGCTATACGCCTCCACCCCTATCGGGGTTTTACCAATACAGTATTTATGGGTAAAGGGCAGGGTTAGACTTTTTGCAACCACGTCAAAATTTTTGTTTGACACTGTTCGATGCCCATTGTAAGCAAATATTAAGAAGTTTCCTAACGATGCGAAAAAAATAAAAGTGGGTATCCAGTTAGCTCAACCACATACCATATGTTGTGACCAAAAATATGGTTTCATCCAACGCTGGAATGTCACTGTAATTCCAGTAAGATAAGCCAAAAATGGATATTTGCT
>DAOVYS010000166.1 GCA_030635485.1 Pseudomonadota bacterium
CACAGTGAAAATGAAAAATGCTCACATATACCCAATATGCGGAGTTTCTGCCCGAATGGATGCTTTTTCATTTTCATTGTTCCTTGACCTCGAACGAAAATCCTAAATTATTCAAGATACCCACTAGTCACTATTCATTAGTCATTAGTCATTATTCACTCGCCGGACCGTCTATGCGCCGAAAGCATTACTACTCTGTCAACCAGGAGTTTCTCTCACGTGAGAGAGGTGGGCAGAGGAAGAAATGGAAAGGCCGGTTGCCGGTTGCCATTATCTTTCCCAACAAGTACCGGGTCGGCATGTCCAATCTGGGGTTTCAGCTTGTCTTTGACCTGGTAAACAGCGATCCGGACATTGTCTGTGAACGTTTTTTTCTTCCTTTTCGTTCCAGCTTTCCCCTTTCAATTGAATCCGACCGCCCTTTACGGGACTTTCCTCTTGTCCTCTGTTCAGTCAGCTTTGAACACGATTACCTTAATCTGTTGCAGATCTTCAGCACGTCGGGAATTTCACCATTGGCCGGGGAGCGCTCGGCAGACAATTCCATTGTCGCGCCCGGAAGTCCTCTGGTCATCTGCGGAGGGGTTGCAACGTTTATCAACCCGGAACCACTTGCACCGTTCGTGGACATGTTCATTGTGGGCGAGGCCGAACCGGTGCTTCCCGCTGTAATGGAATACTTAAAGGCGTGGCTGGGGAAATCAGACAGGAAATCCCTGCTCCATGAAATGGGTGGTCGTTTCGATGGCTGCTATGTGCCGCATCTATATGAGGTCGGTTATAATGAGGATGGGACATTAGCCTCAATTTCAGCGGACCCGGATTTGCCGGCCAGGGTGAAAAGGGTTACATTGTCTGAAACAGGCACGGCAGGCCATTCGAGGATTCTGACCCCGGATGCGGAGTTTTCCGACCTATTTCTCACTGAACTTGGCCGGGGGTGCAGCAGGGGGTGCAGGTTCTGCGCGGCGGGATTCGTCTATCGTCCGCCAAGGCTTTGGAGCACGGATGCCATAATAGATGCCCTTTCAAGAAAGCCTGAAGCGGTAAACCGTGTAGGCCTGTTGGGTATGGAGATGGCGCGGCCGGATGATCTTGCACTGATTGCCGGCCATATGTTGAGAGAATCCTGCTCACTTTCGTTTTCGTCTCTGCGTGCCGATGCGGTGAGTCCGCTGCTTATTGAACTCCTGGAAAAAAGTAATGTGAAAAGTGCCGCCATTGCCCCGGATGGTTCGTCGGAACGTTTGCGGCGTGTGATTAACAAGGGAATAACCGAGGATGATGTGCTTTGCACTGCCGAGTCCCTGGTGCAGGCTGGGGTTATGAATCTGAAACTCTATTTTATGATAGGTCTTCCTACAGAGACCATGGAGGACTTGGATGAACTGGTGGAGTTGACGCTTAAGATAAAGTCCGGCCTTCTTGATATAGGCAGACCAAGGGGAAGGATTGCCAACATGATGTTGAGCATCAACTGCTTTGTGCCCAAGGCCTGGACCCCCTTTCAGTTCTGTGGTTTTGAGCGTGTAGGTGAATTGAAAAAGAGGCTTGGGTATATTCGAAAAAAACTGGCAGGCCTGTCAAATGTTACTATCAAGGCGGAGCAGCCAGGAAGGGCCCTGTTTCAGGCAGTGCTTGCCAAAGGGGACCGCAGGGTGGGGATCGCTCTTTTTGAAATGGTCAGGACCGGACAAAACTGGCGGCAGGTCTTGAGATCCCAGGGGCTTGATCCGGCTTTTTTCGCCATGCGTGAACGCGGAGAATCGGAGATGTTTCCATGGGAAATTATTGATAACTCCATTGATCGCAATTATCTCTTTCACGAGTATGAAAAGGCGTTAAAGGAAAAGCCGACCAGCGCCTGTGATACCACAAAGTGCAGACGTTGCGGGGTGTGTGATGACGGCTGAGAAATTATCCGACACAAGTGTCATAAACATAAGGCCGTTCAGGCTGGTCAAGTTTTTCTCATTTACAAGCCTTGCCGTTATACTTTTTACCACGCTCATTCTTTCATGGTTGATCTCAAATCATGCAAAAAAGGTCCTTTTAGACCGGAGCGAGGCATATGCGTGGGTACTGGCGGAAAACTTGAATCACCAGGTATTCCAGCAATTTGTTCTACCGACAGCGCTCAGGTATGGGAAGATAGCCCTTCGCAATCCCAGACAATTTGAGCGGCTGGATACTATTGTCAGGAATACCATTCACGGCATGAACATCGAGTCCGTGACCATCTTTGATTCCAAGGAGAATGTCATTTCCTACAGCACGACCAAGGAACTTGTGGGAAAAACCGGGCAGGGCGGAGAGGAATACAAACGGGCCTTGGAGGGCGAAAGCTCATCCTTGCTGGTTTCAAGTGGATCTATACTGAATATGATACCGGGCAGTGAGTCGATCTCATGCCATCTGAGGAGCTATATTCCGTTCAGACAGAAAAAACAGTTTTCCCAGGACACGGACGTGGTCATGGGCGTAATAGAGATCGTCCTGGACTTGTCTGTTGATCTTGAGGCGATAATCAGGCTTCAGGGCACTATCCTTGCCACCTCCGTCTTTACAATGACACTCCTTTTTTTGGCGTTGAGCCTGATCGTGGCCCGGGCGGACAGAATTATCGAAGCGCGTGCCCGGGAGAGACGGAGGCTGGAGGTGAAATTGCATGATTCCGAACGTCTGGCAACCCTTGGAAAGATGGTTGCCTCCGTTTCCCACGAGATCAAAAATCCGCTCGGCATTGTGAGGAGCACTGCCGAGATCCTGGGAAAACGGTTAAGGAGTATTGCTCCTGGAAACGATCATCTGGCAAATATTATTGTTGAGGAGACGAGCAGACTTGATGCAACGGTCAAGGAGTTTCTTGATTTTGCAAGGCCCCAGACAGTGAAGTTGTCCATGGTCCGGATAAACGATATTGTCTCAAAGGCGCTTGTATTTATGGAGCCTGAGTTCGGCAAACGAAATGTGATTTTAAAGAACGATCTTGATCAAGGCCTTGATCCGGTAATGGCGGATCAGGAACTTCTCTACAGGGCCTTTTTGAATATTTTGGTGAACGGAGTTCAGGCCATGCCGGACGGGGGCACGCTGACAGTGAAAACAGAACGGTCGAGATCGGATAAGGGGGCTGTGACGGTTAGTATCAGTGATACTGGGATCGGCATGAGTCCTGAGACAAAAAGACAGATTTTTAATCCCTTTTTTACGGAAAAGGATAGTGGCACCGGCTTAGGTCTCGCCATTGTCAAGATTATAATAGACAATCACTGCGGAGAGATCTCCGTGGAAAGCGAGGAGGGAAAAGGAACGACCTTCAGAATTACCGTAGGCGGAAAGGATACGGATTCACTTACTCCTTTTCAAGTCTCTTTTTGAGTTCGTCCCGTTCCTTGACGAGTTCCTTGTAAGTCTCTTCCGCTTTTTTCTCAGCTTCCTTTTTTCTTTCTCCGATTTCTCCGACTCTGGCCTTAACAAGTTCCTCCTTGATAGTAATGTCCTGTACGCCGAAAAGGGTTGACGCAAGGTAGCGGAAGGAGAATTTCATAAGCGCGATGTCATCCTCTTTGATAAGGTCGATGGTCTCCTGGTCTATGTCATACTTTTCAAGAAACGAACTTTCAAAGACAAAGGAGCGGAATTTGTCCGTGTCCGTACTGGCCATGAAAAATATCTTTTTACCCTCTTCGCTTAAAGTGGCTTGGTGGCCGAAGGACTTCCGCCGCATGACCAGCTCCATCCATTCCCTGTTCATGTCGTCGCAGAGATCCACGCCCTGGTCCTCTCGCCATTCCCGGATAGTCCATTCCTTGTCCTCTTCATGTCCCTTGCAGTGTTCTTCTTTTACCTTGAAAAAAAATCTTTCCGCATCCTGACCATCCTTGGCGCCTTCATGGAAATTGGCCATGCCTATGGGATAATAACGACAGGCAGACGGCCGTTCCGGGTAAATGGTGCATCCTTCCGGGGTCACGAACGGGCATCGGCCTTCTTCATCCAGATTGATCATAACTCCGGGCATATCGGTTTTTTCAATATGGGTGGGTGTGGTAAATCTCAGGAGGAATTCGTCGGCCGACATGTTCAGATATTTACGAAGCCGCAAAATGTCGAACGGAGTGAGTATGATCTTTATGTTGCCGCAGCAGGCAGTGAAACATGATACACCGGGATGACAGCGGAATTTTATTATAGAGTCCATGGTCAGCTTGGCCGGTATGATGTTGCTCGGGTTCTTGTCTGTTTTCTGCATGCCCTTACTGAAAAGACTCTTTTCTTTTGCGGGAAAGGTTGATTTGTTCATTTTGAGTGTCCTTATAAAGTTTCAAGTTCCGAATTTTTAATTCACAGCCGCTTACAATAATCATCACCCTCCTGTATTGTCAATTTGAATAAGCATAAAAAAATGTAATTTGGTCTGTCTGCGCATCCGGCAGAGCTTTGGCTGCGCTTTGACGGCTTGAATCGGGTCATGTCCGATCTTGTTTTTTATAATAGGTATCTAGTTGAAATTAGTAACCAAATTTCGTTATACAAAAGGTTGCGTTTTGTGGTAAATATTTCTTGCCGAACCAGGTCGGCATGTCGATTTTTCAGGGTGTCACGTACGGGATATTTTTTCTTGACAATAAGAACATGAAAAGTTACAAAGCCTCTTGTGGAAAATCTGGGTCTGGGAATGAAAGGCTCGGTGGTCATAATGTGGCTTTTACGGCTGTAGCCATGGAATTCTGACAGGAAGAAGTTTTTAGGCCGTTTGGTCTTTTTCGACTGATTTGCTGTTTTTTTCGATGTATGCCGCCGAAAGTTTTTGTTATTAAAGGGGTTTCGTTCCATGTTTTATTAAGGTGTTGGCGCGGAATCTGAAAGTTCAATACAATTTTAAGGGAGGTAATTGAATGCCAAGCTACGTAGATCCTGAAAAATGTGATGGCTGCAAAGGTGGCGACAAGACTGCCTGCATGTACATCTGTCCTAACGATCTGATGGTCTTGAACGTGGAAGAGATGAAGGCCTACAATCAGGAGCCGGATGCATGTTGGGAATGTTATTCCTGTGTGAAGATTTGTCCGCAGGGCGCTATACTGGTACGCGGTTACAGTGACTTTGTGCCCTTGGGAGGCCAGGTGCATCCGATGAGGAGCTCCGACTCCATCATGTGGACGGTCAAGTTCCGTAATGGCAATATAAAACGGTTTAAGTTCCCCATCCGGACCACGGCTGAGGGTGCTGCAAACGCCTATCTGGATTTGAAGTGCGACAACTTGGACGACGAACTGCTCTCAACAGAGCCCGCGGATATTCTGTCAAAGCACCCGTAACAAGTTGGTCAACCTGAGAGTTTTTAAGTTATTTCTACAAAAAAATAATTTTTAAGGAGAGAAAAATATGGCGTTACCAAATAAACCGCTGGGCGAACTGCCTGCCGTAACAAATCCTGAAATTGTAGAGCATGAGTGTGACTGCCTTATCGTGGGCGGTGGAATGGCTGCCTGCGGCACCGCTTTTGAGATGAACAAATGGGCCCCGGCCGACATGAAGACCCTTTTGTGTGACAAGGCCTCCATGGAGCGTTCCGGAGCCGTTGCGCAGGGTCTGTCCGCCATCAATACCTATATCGGCGAGAACCCGATTGAAAGTTATGTCAAGATGGTAAGAAATGACCTGATGGGCGTTGTCCGCGAGGACCTGATTTATGATTTGGGTCGTCACGTGGATGACTCCATTTTCCTGTTTGAGGAGTGGGGACTTCCGGTATGGAAGGTTGCCGAAGACGGCTCCAACCAGGACGGCTCCAAGCCTGCCAAGCCTTTGAAGGAAGGGGGCACACCGGTCCGTACAGGTAAATGGCAGATCATGATCAACGGCGAGTCCTACAAGTGCATCGTGGCAGAGCCTGCCAAGACCGCTTTAGGCGAAGAGAATTGCCATGAGAGGGTATTTATCGTTAAATTGCTCCTTGACAAGAACGTTGACAACCAGATTGCAGGCGCTGTAGGTTTTAGCACCCGCGAGAACAAGGTTCATATATACAAATGCAAGACCATGATGGTAGCCGCCGGCGGCGCGGTAAATATCTTCCGCCCAAGGTCAACCGGTGAAGGCAAGGGCCGCGCGTGGTATCCGGTCTGGAATGCAGGATCCACCTACACCATGTGCGCTCAGGTCGGCGCCACATTGACCATGATGGAAAACCGTTTCACGCCTGCCCGTTTTAAAGACGGTTATGGCCCTGTCGGCGCATGGTTCCTTCTGTTCA
>DAOVYS010000216.1 GCA_030635485.1 Pseudomonadota bacterium
GATACCAGAGCTGATTCCGCGGAATCAGGTTGCTGTCTGATAAAATTTACTCGACCATGAGGCTTAACGCCGCAACCCCGAACGGACCATGCCTGTGAACACACAAAATACGGAACCGTTCAAACGCGGAGATCACCTCTTCCGGCACACCAGCCCGGATGTAGTTCCCATAACCCTTCAAGACCCAGGCCTTTACAGCCTCTTTCAATTCGCCTGTCAAGGGAAGATCATACCGGCGAACAGACCGTTCACTGCGAAGCGCCTCTATTGCCAGGTCTTCATCACCGCGATTCACTGCCTGGGCTAATATGCTGATTCCACTTTCAGAACCAAAACGGCGGCTTTCCCGAAGCAGAGTAATGCAGTCGCCCAAAAGGCCGGACCCACTCCCCTCTTTTGGGAGCGAATCACCTGTCAGTTCCTTAATTATTGCCTGAAATTTCTCTGAAAATCCGAACCCGGCATCCGCATTACAGATATCACCCAGCACAGCGCCGGCTTCCACGGATGCAAGCTGATTCATGTCGCCCAGGAGAACCAGACGGGAGGAGTCGGCCACTGCCTGGACGAGTTTGACCATAAGCGCGAGATCCACCATGGAGGCCTCATCCACGATCACAGCGTCATACGGCAATGGATTTTCATAATTGTAACGAAAATATGGAGAACCGGGCCTCCCTCCCAGCAACCGGTGAATCGTAAATGTCTCATCAGGAATGGCCTCACGCACCTTGGAACCGCACTTAAGAGAACCCCTGGCGCCACGCACCGACTCCTGGAGTCTTGCCGCTGCCTTGCCTGTGGGAGCGGCAAGAGCGATTTTAAAATTTTCAATGGAACTCCCTGATCCCGACGCCTGCCCCAAAAGAAGCGCCATTATCCGGACAACGGTATGAGTCTTGCCGGTCCCCGGCCCTCCGGATATTACGCTGAAACGGTTGAGCACTGAAACAACAGCCGCCACCCGTTGCCAGTCCGGACCCGGCCCCCCCTGTTCAGGGAAAAGCGAATCCAGATCCTCTCTCAGACGTCCGGCATCGACTTTAAAATGGTCCGACCCGGCCCGGGACAGAATCGCGGCCGCAAGCCGTGTCTCGTATTCCCAATACCGGTAGAGGTAGAGCCTGCCCTTTTCATCCAGGACCAGCGGCCGGAACTCGCCTGGATCGCCCACAACCGATGAGTGTCTGAGGAGATCAATCCAACGCTCTTCAGACGGGCAACAAAACTGGAAACCGTCTCCGGTATCAAAATCCAATACACGCCCGGCCATATCAGGGATGTCAACGCAGACATGGCCCCGTTCCAGGCAATTGCAGGCAAGGGCGGCTCCAAGCAGTAGTTCTGGAGCATCATTTCCGGCAAGCCTGCCCATCAATCTTGCAAAATGGACATCCAGACCGGAGAGGATATTGTTTGCCTTTAGTTTCTTAAAAATCTCCATCACGCGGTCCCAACCCCACGGATAATGCAGGCACAAAGCGCTTCAATAAGACGTTCATCAGGACGATCAAAAAAGATGCCATACGGTTCATACGGGCCCGGTCCTGGAACGGCCCCACCCATTCCCCTGACAAACAGATAATAGACGCCGCCAAAATGAATATCATAGCTGTATTCAGGAATCCGGGCGGCAAGATACATGTGAAGAGCCACTGTGTAGAGATGATACTGAAGCATGTACTGATCATCCGCCATTACGCGGACAAGCCGCTCGCGGGAGTATTCGGGCCGGGCCGATCCCAGGTGGTTTGATTTGTAATCGACCAGAAAAAAACACCCCTTATGTTCAAAGACAAGATCCATGTACCCTTTCAAAAAACCTCTGGTCGGAGAAAACCTGAGCCTGTCCATGCTTTCATGAACTACTCCATTGAACCCGGATGATCCGTACGTTCTGAACACATTACTAAGATCTTCCGGCGTCAGTCGGGAAACCGGGTAATAGAACTCCAGTTCGTCTAAACGGCTCTCAGTCGCGATATCCGCCAGCCTCAACCCGCCGGCACCAGACCCGAGAGGCGTGTCAAGAACCTGTTCGACCATTTTTTGAATAACAGGCTCCCATTCAGGATCAAACCCGAATTGGCGGAAGATGCGGGAAATCAGTTCACCTGCCGCATCACTGTTCGCATTCCGAAAATCAAGCTCTTCGAAAATCTTGTGGATCAGGGTCCCGGCAGCGGCTCCCCTTGGAAATGTGAAAATATTCCGTTCCGTTGAAATGCGTGAAGGTTCAGGGGACGGCAGGTGAATCCGGTCGCGGTCAGGCCGGTCCACATCATGGGAACCCACGGATATAAGTGAGGAATAGCTTGAGATACGCCAATCACACCGGATGATGGAATCAAATGACCGATTTTTTAAAAAACCGGATTTTTCAAATGAAAGACCGAGTCTCTCCTCAACCGGTCCAGGCAGATCAGATACGGATATCGCGCCTTTTGCTCTCTTTTCAAGTTCCTTTAAATCTTCAAGAATCTCTTTATCACTTAAGCCCCTGACCCGCTTTTCCACTTCATAAAACGGGTCATCCCGAGACAGGTCCGGGCCATGATGAAGCAGATAGGCCAAGGCCGAAGTTGCGTAATCCGTGAAAGGGCCTGACACGATATAACACCTATGCGCCGCACGGGTCAGAGCCACATAGAGAAGACGTATATTTTCCGCCTGTTCCTCCCTTTTTGCCGATATCAAATGTTTTTTCCAATCGTCCGAACCGATATCAAGGGTCAGGAGGTCATCATTCTCATGATCATGAAAGGTAACAGGCTCACCCTCCCGGCCTTTGCTGTGAATATACCCGTCCCAGGAAAATGGACAGAAGACAATCGGATACTCCAGACCCTTACTGCAATGTATGGTGACGATTTTTACCCGCTTTTCGTCACTCTCAAGCCTGAGCTGCTGTTCATCCGTTCCCATCCCCTCGATCTGCCGCGTCTCCTGAAGCCATTTCACAAGACCGGCCATTGTGAGCTTATGTTCAATAACAGCCTGCTGCAGCAGTTCAGCCGCGTGCAGAATATTTGTGAGTCTCCTCTCGCCGTCGGGAAAGGCAAGCAATCGTTCCTGAACAGATTCCCGGGCAAGGAGAAGACGGAACATCCTCATAAACCCCTTTGCCTGCCAGACCGAGTGATATTCCCTTATACGTTCCAGCCGCGCCTCCCATTCACGGTCATCCCCGACAGCCGCGTACAGCCGGTTAGCGGAATACCCGAAAATATGGGTCAGAAGCGCGGCTCTCAGCAACGGCTCATCGTCAGGCCTGACAATCGCAAGGAGCACTCTTTCTATCTCCTCAATTTCCTGTGAGCCGAACAGATTCTCCCGGCTCTGAAGAACGCTTGGCACCGAGCATGCCGAAAGGGCTTTCTGCAGGATAGCCGCCTGATTATGGCTGCGGACAAGAAGTGCGATATCCCCGGGTTCAATCGGACGTTCTCCGATTACCGCCTTTCCCTCCCTGCCAAGTCTCAATAGACGAACCACCTCGGACGCCACGGCGCCGGACACCCTTTCACGGCCCCAGGACTTTGTAATGCACTCTTTATGCACCTCGGCATCTTCGCGCCCCTGGAACCAGATGACAAAAGGCGGTTCCGTTTCTCCATTGATCTTAAACAACTCCTGCCCCCCATCGGCCTTATGCCCTGACGACAGGTTGTGATATCTGATCTCCTTAAAGAGAAACGGACGCATATGGGATGGAGAAAAAAGCGTATTCAACGCGGTTAAAAGCAGCGGCTCGGAACGGTAGTTGTTTAAAAGAGTATGAAGGGCGCCCGCCTCGCTAAGCGCTTTCATGTAAGCAAAAATATCCGCCCCCCGGAAACCGTAGATTGCCTGCTTAGGGTCACCGATCAAAAACAGGATGGAATCCACGGGAAAATATATCTTGCGAAAAATCTCATACTGCACAGTATCAGTATCCTGAAACTCATCGATCAAGGCGGCCTGGTATTTCTCCCGGATCAGTCGCGCCAGCCGGTTCCCGCCTTCATTGTCAAGACCACTGTTCAGGTCTGTTAAAAGGTCGTCAAAGCCCTGAATATTCATCATGCGCTTACGCCTTGCCATCTCAGTCCGTACAAACCCAAAAAGTTCCACCTTGAACTGAACAAGGAGGTCTTTAAACGCTCCACCCCTTTCCACTACCCTGTCGCATTCACTGAAAAACTCATGGACCGGCGCTTCCCGGTTCTTCTTCACACTCTGACTTACACACTCTGCCGTGAATTTTATAAACTTGTCAAACAGGGCGGGTGACGGAATTTCATCATTAAGCCAGAAATCCATTGCAGCACACCATCCGGTGATACTGGTCCGCCTGTACTTCTGCCTGTTAAGCGCCGGACTGTTCAGCAGAATCTCTTCCACCTCGGACCGATTCCGTTCCCAGATCGCCCGAAGCCTTATGACCGCATCCAGATATGCGGACTCGATCCTGTCTCGGTCTATCTGCGTAATCCGAGGAAGGAGTTGCATACCAGGCCTTAATCCGCCATTCCGCACCAACTTCAACAGATTGTCAGGATTTACATTCCGACTTGTGAGATATTGAGCGAAAAGGAGGAATGAGGGATAGTACCTGGTGTGCCATTAATCATCCACAACCTGCCTTAAGAGGTCGCTCTGATCAACTGCCAGTTCAGTATCAAACAGGAACCCGCTTTCAAACGCATTATCCATTAAAACACGCCGGCAGAACCCGTGAATTGTGTAAATCGCCGCCTCGTCAAAACCGGCCAGGGCCTCGCCGAGTCGGCTGACGGCCGTTTCCCGGTCCTGATATTCCGAAAGCAGGCGCCTTAAAGCCTCATCATCA
>DAOVYS010000153.1 GCA_030635485.1 Pseudomonadota bacterium
GCGCTTGTCCTGCTTGACATCGGCCTGCCGGATACCGACGGACTCTCGCTTCTGCCGGAGCTCGGCAACAAATATCCGGACTTGGCCGTGGTTATGCTGACAGGAGTGGCGGATCTTCAGATCGCGCTCGACTGCATCCGGAAAGGCGCGGACGACTACCTGGCCAA
This sequence comes from Pseudomonadota bacterium, assembly GCA_030635485.1. Classification (GTDB taxonomy): domain Bacteria; phylum Desulfobacterota; class Desulfobulbia; order Desulfobulbales; family DAOVYS01; genus DAOVYS01. Next base: position 168 of record DAOVYS010000153.1, read on the forward strand.
ACCGGTTCATCCTCAGGACGTACTGCATGCCGTCACAAAGACCCTGGAAAAACGCAGGCTGATTTTTGAGAATCGCCGCTACCAAGAGGATCTGGAAAAGGCTCAGTTTCGTATGCGGCTGATGCACCAGCTCTCAGTCAAGATGAATTCCGTGTATCTGAGCACGGTTGAGCTGGATGAGATCCTTCAGGCCATCCTTGTAGGTATTACCGCCAATCAGGGACTCCGTTTCAACCGGGCCTTTCTTGCCATTTTCAATCAGAAAAATACGGAATTGAAAGGTCGGCTGGCCATCGGGTCCATCAGTCGGGAAAGGGCTGGTCAGATATGGGCCGAAATAGAGGAGCGGGAACTGAATATTGCTGAAATTGTTGAGGGTATGAGGGGCAAACCTTACAGGGAAGACGATGAGGATGTCAACCGGATTGTAAAGGCCTTAAAAATTCCCGTATCCGACTCTGATAACATCCTGATTAAATCAGCTCAGACCCGACGCAGTATGAAAGTATCATGTTCAAACGGCGGCGTACCTATTGCCCTTGAACGTAGGGAGGACGGAATCTTTTATGACTACATAGGGGGTAATGGTGCTGTCGAGCGGAGAAATAAAAACAATCAGTCTCCTAACGATATTCTCCCTGTTCCCCATGACCTGATTAACCTGCTTCAGGAGGATAATTTTGTAGTGGTTCCCCTCTTCTCTCCGGGCAGGGCTCTCGGTGTCATCGTTGCCGACAATTTTGTCACCGGAGATCCTATTTTCGACAGCCAGATCAGAGCACTGGAGCTTTTCGCAAGTCAGGCAAGTCTTGCCATTGAGCACAGCCATCTTTATCGTGACATGCAGAAACAGATAGTTGAACTTGAAAATTTGAACGAGGAGGTGATTCGAAATAAAGACATGCTGGTACAGGCGGAGCGCTACTCCGCCATCGGCCACATGGCCGCACAACTTGTACATGCCATCAGAAATCCCATCACATCCATTGGCGGAGTAAGCCGCATACTTGCAAGAAAAATAACGGATTCCGAATGGGGCAAATATGTGAACGTAATGATCAAGGAGACTGACCGGCTGGAGTCTACTCTGGAGGATCTGTTTGCCTTTGTCAGTCAGAGCGAGGCCAATTTAGAACCTCTGCCGCTGTTTCCCGTGATTAGAAAGAGCGTCATGCTTGTTCAGAGCGACATGGTTAAACAGCATATAAGTTGGAATTTGGAGTTATGTGAACCCGAACCGGTGGCTAATATGGATCTTAGCCAGGTTCGCCAGATGATTCTGCATCTGCTCAAAAATTCTATTGAGGCTATGCCTGACGGAGGCGAACTGACAGTCTCCGTGAATACCGATGACGATTTGGTGTTGATTTTAATTAGAGATACCGGTGTCGGTATCTCGGATTCACTTATGGACAAGGCAACGGATCCCTTTTTTACCACCAAGACATATGGAACCGGCATGGGGCTGACCATGGTCGAAAGGGTTGCCAAACTGCACAACGGATCCATGAAACTGAATAGACTTGACAAAGGTATGGAGGTTGTCGTCAAAATACCTCTGGTAGGCCTGGTAACGCACTTAAGTGGTTGAGTGCTTGTTTAAATGTAAGTATTCGGCCACCCCATCTCCATAAAAACAACCTCTTATGTAGGCCGTAACCCGACGCTTTCAACTGGTTTTTGTCGGGTTACGCTTCGCTAACCCCGAAAAAGGGCGGGTTTGGAACCCGCCCCTACAATTGATTTTATTAGGGAAAGGGTTGGCCGAATATTTGCCAACTCCCTCACCCACTCAACTGCTGTTATCCCTCCCTTATCATGATAAAAATAGGTGATCTATTTCCCATTAAAGGGGTTAATCCGGAGCGACCTGATGTTTCAGACCGCGTTGAAAAACCTGGGTCCGGTCTTTCTTCAAGGCTGCATCTGGAGGTTGGGCAACTCCTCAAAGCACGGGTCTTATCCTCGGGCCGGGATGGAAAGATCGTTCTTGAAATAGGAGGCGAGACGATTACCGCCCGGAGCCAGACGATCCTTAAGTCAGGAAATGATGTCTGGCTGGAGGTTAAACAGACTGGCGCAATTCCTTGGCTTACCTTGGCTGGCAAAAAGGGGATGGTGGTGGAATTTTTGCGGATGGCCCTTTCCGACAATCCGGTTATCGGCCAAATCTTAAAGAATCTGCCAAGCATGATTCCAACAGGGCAGGAGCAGTCTGCTTTAAAGGTCTCGCCGGAACTTGAACAGCTGCTGAGAAGTTTTTTGGAAAACACTATTTCAGAAAAGTCTGATGCGCGGAAGCTATTGGAAATGGTTTCATGGATCAGCGAAGCAGGCAGTGGTGGAAAATCGAGGGGGGGCTTTTTCACCCGGCTTGGCGAATTGCTTGCCGAAATGGTCGCAACGGCTCAGAAGCAAGGGCCCAAACCGGGTGGACCGGCCGCAACCGGCCAAGGTCTTGAAAAATTGTCCAACATGTTGGAAATGCATTGCCGGCTTAATAGCCAACCCGTGTCCAGTGACCAGACACCCTTTTTCATATTCCCATGTTTTTTTTCAGGAGATGCCGGATGGGGAGAATGGATATTCAGTATGGATCAGGAGGATGATTCCGGCAACGGGAAGCAACAGGGACGCTACACGCTCTCATTTTTTCTGGATATGAGCCGAATCGGAGATGTCCATCTGAAGATTACACTTGCAGACAAAGCTCTGCAGGGCGAGTTCTCAATGGCGGATAAGACGGCCGTATCCCACATGGAAAAATGTCTGCCGGATCTGATACGGATCCTGGAGAAAATGGGGTTTGGGCCGGTTACATTTTCCTGTCACGTTGCCAAAACAGACCTTCTCCAGGAATTTCGAGCCACGCTCCAGAAATCCGCAGGTCTTGAATCATTTTCTATCCTGGATGTCACGGCTTAACCTCTTACCTCCGTAAACGAAATCAGTTGTTATTTTTGCTGATCCCCGCCCCCTTCATCATCCCTTTCCCGAAGCCATGAAACAAGGGCCGCTAAAAGGCCTGTTGCCGCTGCGGCAAGAAAGGCGTATTTCAAGGCTGTCATAAATTGGACAACATTGTCTCCCGTCACGTCCTTCATGTCCAGTCCTCCTGTTAACTTACTGAAATAATAAGAAAAAACCAGGGCTGACTGGGCAATGCCAAGAAGCATTCCCAGATTTCTTGCCGTTGCCAGCATTGCAGCTGACGCGCCTGTGTGTTCCTTTATTACACGAGCAAGGACGGACGCACTGTTTGGAGATAGGAACATGGCCTGGCCGCATCCCAGTAAAGCAAGCATATATCCCACGTGAATCGGCCGGGTCTCCGGTGTGAGCCCTGCGAGCAGGAACAGGCTTGATGTTGAAACAAGAAGACCTGATGTGGATAGAAGTTTTGCGCCGAATATGTCCGACATCCAGCCTGCGCAAGGGGCGATCACAATGGCTGACAGCGGGATAGCCATCATGATCAATCCCACGTTGGAGCTTGGCAGTCCAAGTATCCGATCAAGATAAAAGGGGGTAAGAATGATTGCTGAAAAAAGAAGAGTGAAAGAGAGAATGGAACTGACTATTGCTGAACTGAAAAACCACTTTTTAAAGAAATGAAGCGGCAGAAGCGGGTGAACGGCTTTAAGTTCCATCCTGACGAAAATAGACAGAGCGACAATTGCTGCCGCCAGAATAATTAAGATATGAAGTGTTGACCAGGCAGGGGCTGTGGCATGAGAGACAGCTACGGAAAAGAGGGTCACCGTGATGGTCCAACAGATGGTCCCGCGCCAGTTCAGTTTATGGGGAACAGGGCTCTGTTTTTTTGATACAGGTATCACTTTCCCGGCCAGCAGGCCGAACAACAGGCCCACAGGCACGGTTATTATAAAAATCGACCGCCACGAGTAATATTCGATTAGAAAACCGCTGATAAACGGTCCTGTCATCAGACCAAGGGAAACCGCGACTCCGATCATGCCAAGGCTTCGTCCAAGCTGATCCGGCGGTGAAGTCTCTTTAATAATCGCAGGCCCGGTCGACATCATCATGGCCGCTCCAACAGCTTGGATTAACCGGGAAAAGACAAGCCATCCGAGCCTTGGCGAATAGCTGCATGCCAGGGATCCCCCGGCAAAGATGAACATGCCCAGAGAATACATTCTTCTTCTGCCCAGCCGGTCTGAAAGATGCCCCCAGAACAGAAGCGTGGCTGTGATGGTAAGAAGATAAATCATTACAACCCATTCCGTTTCCCTTAAGGGGCTGTTAAATTCGCGCATGATGGAAGAGAGCGCAATATTGACCATGCTGCTGTCCATTGTGGACATAAATACGCCTACTGCCACCACAAGGAAAATCGACCATCTTCTATTTTGTTGATTCGAGACTGACATCTCTAACCCTGATGTTTTCGTGAAGATTTTAAAGAGTTCATTCAATATGTTACAGGCCGATCACTTGTGAGTCGAGTCCTTATGGCCCTCTATTGACAATAGAGTGGAAAAATATATGGTAGTAGATTACAATTAATTCTCTTAATCACTCAACCACTTAACGGCATTGACGAGGTATCGAGGTATAATTCATGAACCGTTTTTATCTGAACAGCAAGATATTGCTGACCCTCCTCTCTTTTCTGCTTGTCTTTTTTCTCCCGTATAAGTCCCGGGCAGGGGTCGAGGTACCGCATTTCGCGCTTCCTTCAGCCGTGGACGGTTCTACAATTGATATTAGTCAATTCAAGGGCAAGGTTATATTGATTAATTTTTTTGCCACATGGTGCGCCCCATGCAGGATCGAGATACCTGAACTTATCAAGCTCCAGGATAAATTCGGCCCAAAGGGGTTTACAGCTATCGGGATCTCGGTAGATCAAAACGGCTCTAAACTAGTGAAAAGATTTGCCAGGGAATTTGATATCAATTATCCGGTGCTATTGGCAAATGCCAAGGTGACAAGGGATTTCGGCGGAGTCAGCGCGGTTCCCACCACTTTTCTGGTAGATCGAAAAGGCAATGTAGTAAAGTATTATCCCGGTCTTATCAATCGCCGGGTGTTTGAAAATGATTTAAAGCAGCTGTTGAAGTAATTTCTATTTGCGGTTCCCCTCCCCTCCTACCGGAAGACCCGTACCACTATTATCCATGCCATTGCAATGGCGATAAAGAATTCGAAAAATAGAGAAAAGAGTGTTCCGACAAGGGCGCCGATGCCTGCCTTTATCCCCTGCTTCATGTTTTTTACGGCAAAACAGACCTCAAAAAGAAAAGCACCCAAAAAGGTGCCGATAAAGATTCCTCCCGCAACGGGCAGTATCAGCCCCACAACCATACCCACACAGGCCCCTATTACACCGTACCTGGATGAGCCGAATTTTTTGCTGCCAAAGGCGGTAAGCGCGTATTGGCCCACCCAGGAGACAACACACAGCAGGGTAAGCAGAATAAGCACGGTCCCGTTAATAGGATCAAGTTCCGTGAACGCGCCATGAAGCGCCGCAGCTGCCAGAATGATGCCTGTTCCAGGCACCACCGGGAAAAGTGTGCCGATAACACCTGCGAGAAGAACAATAAGGAGAATTATGTCGGCTGTGAGATCCATTTTTTATTCCCCAAGGGCATTTGTTTAGCGATAAGCGCTTACATGCCGGGGGTAAGTTCTTGCCCCTGGGTGAACGGTTATGCTTCGCGGTACGAGTGCTGCTGAATAGTTACTGGGGGTTTACATTTGACAAACCCTAACTTATAGTACCGAAAATGAATTTACTCAATGCAATTTTTTTGGGATTTTTACAGGGGGCTACTGAGTTTTTGCCGATTTCCAGTTCCGGTCACCTGGTCATTGCAGAACACTTCCTGGGCGTTAAAGATGCCGGACTACCCTTTGACGTTTCTCTGCACATGGGAACCCTGTTTGCAATTCTTGTCTACTTTCGCCAAGACTTCCTCTCTATGGGAAAATCTCTTGTAACCCGTTCAAAAAATGACAAAGTGGTTCTGTTCCACCGGAGAATGAGCGGGTTCATCTGTGTCGCCTGCCTGCCCGCAGTCATCTCCGCACTTATGTTTGGGCATGCGGCTGAGACCTTTCTTCGCGATCCTTTAGTTGTTGCCGGCACCCTGTCAGGTGCAGGGCTTCTACTCCTTTTGTCCGAAAAAAGAGGGTCGCGAACCAGGGAGTTCCATTCCATCTCTCTGACGGATGCAATATTAATCGGCTTGTCTCAGGCCTTTGCCATAATCCCTGGCGTCTCCCGAAGCGGAATAACCATGACGGCCGGTCTGTTCAGAGGGCTTGACCGGCAGGCTGTGGCAAGATTTTCATTTCTCCTGTCAGCCCCTATTATTTTCGGGGCAGGTGTATACAATATTCCGGCCATCATAGGGCAGGGTCTTAAGCC